>JASHSL010000042.1 GCA_030040855.1 Terriglobales bacterium | reverse complement strand
CTTCGCTGGATAGGAAATTCGGGCGATCAGCCGATTAGACGACCCGTGATACTCCCTGAGAGAATGTTAGGTCTCGAATGAGCTCAGCTGTCACTCAGATACTCCGCAACGCGCTGTTCGAAGGGCGTTGGAACGAGGCCACGGCGCTGCTGCGGAATTTCGATCCCGGCCAGGCGGGGGCGGCGTTGGGCGAGCTCTCCTTCGAACAGCAACAACTTCTGTTCCTCCACTTGCCCCTCGACTTGGCGGCGGCCGTGCTTCCGCACTTTCCCTACTACCAACAGTACGTTTTGCTGCACTCGCGGTCGAAAGAACAAATGCGCGCCATTGTCGACCTGATGAGCCCCGATGCCCGCATGCGCTTCCTTGACGAACTCCCCGAGGAGGCCTGGCAGCGCTTAATGGACGAACTTTCCGAGGCGGTGCCGGCTGCCATCAGCGAAGCCCCAAAGGCTGTACCCAAGGTCGAGCGCGAAGCTGAGCTTGAACTCGAGAAGAAACGAGAATCCATCATTGAGGCGCGGCAGGTGGAAAAATCGTTTTCCCAGCCGGATGGCAATCAAATCCAGATTATCGCTCCCATGGACCTGTCGGTCGATTCGGACACGATTTGCGCTTTGCTTGGGCCCTCTGGATCGGGGAAGTCAACCCTGCTGCGAATTTTGTCGGGACTGATACCGCCATCCCGCGGTTCGTTATTGTGGCATGGCCAGCCCCTGAACCATCGCGGCGCGAATATCGGAATTGTTTTTCAGAGTTTTGCCCTCTTTCCCTGGCTGACGGTTCTAGAAAATGTGGAGGTTCCCCTGGTCGCGCGTGGCTTAGAGCACACGGTCCGCCATCGGGAGGCCGTGGAAGCACTCGCCGTGGTGGGGCTCAAAGGTTTCGAAAACGCTTATCCCAAGGAGTTGTCGGGAGGGATGAAGCAGCGCGTCGGGTTTGCGCGGGCACTGGCAGTGAAACCCGAGGTGCTCTTCATGGATGAGCCGTTTTCCGCTTTGGATGTGCTTACCGCAGAGAACCTTCGCGGTGAACTCATGGAACTGTGGATCAAACACCAGATCCCTACCAGGAGTATTTTTCTGGTGACGCACAACATCGAAGAGGCGGTCTTGTTAGCCGATCGGGTCGTGGTTTTGGGAACGCATCCCGCCAAGATCCGAGCTGATTTTTCCATCTCATTGCCGCAACCGCGCGACCGGAAGTCCGCTGAATTTCTGGTATACGTGGACTACATTTATAAAGTGATGACCCAACCGGAGTTGGAACTCGGCCCCTTTACCAAGTTACCCTCCCTGCGCAAGCCTTCGTTCCAGGTTCTGCCGCACGCCACCGCCGGGGGGATCGCTGGCCTGCTGGAGTTTCTGAACGAGCGGGGGGGAAAAGAGGACTTGTACCATCTGGCCGATGAATTGCTCATGGAGGTGGATGATCTGTTTCCGATCGTGGACGCGGCGGTCATGGTCGGTTTCGCCGAATCTGCCCAAGGCGATGTGCGCATCACTTCTGCAGGAAAACAATTTGCCACAGCCAACATTGGTACCCGCAAGAAACTCTTTCGCAAGGCGGTCCTAAGTCATGTCACTCTGATTCAACAGATTCGCAACGCTCTTGAACGAAAGTCCGATCGGGCGGTTCCATTAGAGTTTTTTCGTGACGTCTTGGACGAGCACCTTTCCCAGGATGAGGTACAGCGCCAGATCGAGACTGCACTGAATTGGGGGCGATACGCTGAGATTTTCACTTACGATGCTGCAACCGATCGGTTGCTGCTCGACGAACCCTCCGGCACCACGAGTTCCTCGGAGAGCATTCCTCTGCATTGATGTTTGAATCGCTGAACAGGACCGCCTTTCGATCATTACCCTGGGGCAAGGTGCCGACCGGCGCGACCTCTCTGTTTCGGGAGTTACCGATTGTAATGGGAGGGATCGGACTGTTTTACAGTCTGCTTGCGTTCGCCCGTTATTGGTCCGGCCCGGTTCAGCCGGAAGCGGAGATCAGCCTTCACGCCGCCGCCTTGCCGAAATACGCGTTGTTTTCCGTTCTACGCATCAGCATCGCGTATGTGTTCAGCTTAGTGTTCTCTCTGATCTACGGATACGTGGCCGCCTATAGCTCCAAAGCAGAGCGGATCATGATTCCTCTGCTCGACACGCTGCAGTCAATTCCTGTTCTCAGTTTCCTGCCCGGTGTGATGATCTCCATGGCTGCGCTGTGTCCGAGCCGGCAGTTAGGCGTGGAACTCGGATCGATCCTGTTGATCTTTACGGGTCAAGTGTGGAATATGGCTTTCAGTTTCTATGCCTCCCTGAAGAGCATTCCCACGGAAATGCGTGAAGCCGCGCAGGCCTATCGTTTGAGCTGGTGGCAACGATTCTGGAAGCTCGAACTGCCCTGGGGGGCGATTGGCTTGATTTGGAATTCCATGATGTCGGTCGCCGGGGGTTGGTTCTTCCTGATGGCATGCGAGATGTTCGTTTTGGGGAATCGGGACTTTCGTTTGCCTGGATTAGGCTCCTATCTTCAGACTGCCGCCGACGCGGGCGACACACGGGCAATCTTGTTGGGGTTGGTGAGCATGATTGGCGTGATTGTTGCGATCGACCAAGTGGTTTGGCGTCCGGTGATCGCCTGGGCTGAGAAGTTCAAATTCGAACAGGTGGGATCAGCGGCCATCCCTCGTTCGCCGATATTGACCCTGCTGCGCAGTTCAAAGCTGCTTCCCTTCGTGAGGCGCTCCTTGCTGCTGCCGCTTCGCGAAAGGTTGGACTTGCACTTCACGCAAGAGCGCCAGGCCCCAGCGGGCGCATTGGTCCGGACCCGGAGGCAGCTGTGGTTTCTACGCGCCGCCATGGTGGTTGCCTTGACGGGGATCGCATACGCCATGGTGAAGGTGTTTACGATCCTTGCGGCGGTGTCATCGGCAGAATTGCGGCGCATCGTTTTTGGAGCCGGGGCCACTTTCGTAAGGGTGGAAGCGGTTCTCCTGCTTGCTGCCCTGTGGGCGGTTCCGGTCGGAGTCGGCGTCGGATTACGGCCGAGGCTGTCTGCCATCGTCCAGCCGATTGCTCAGATCGCCGCCTCGGTGCCAGCAACCGCATTGTTCCCCATCATCCTCTTGGCGCTGCTTCGTGCCGGCGGTGGTCTCGGAGTCGCTTCGATTGCTCTCCTGCTGCTAGGAACGCAGTGGTACGTCTTATTCAATGTGATTGCTGGGGCGACGGCCATACCGGAGGATTTGAAAGAGGTCTGCAGTGCCTACCAACTGAGCCCAGGGGAGCGCTGGCGAAGGTTATTCCTACCAGCGATCTTTCCATACTTGATCACGGGTCTGGTTACCGCCTCCGGGGGAGCGTGGAATGCAAGTATCGTAGCCGAGTACGTCCGCTTTCGGGGTCAAATCGTCTCGACCACCGGTTTAGGTGCGATCATCAGCCAAGCAACGGACGCGGGCAACTTTCGTCTTCTACTAGCCGCAACTGTGGTGATGGTAGTGATGGTGGTGACCATGAATCGCTTGGTGTGGCGACGGCTTTACGCCCTGGCATCGAGCAAGTTCAAACTCGAAGGTTGACTACGCAATCAGGAAGGGCTCCGTGCAGGCGCTTGCTCATCTCCGCGATGCCACAGATTGCAGCCTAAGCATGGGCGTGAGGGGAGTCTCAATCCCACGAGGCGATCCTCGCCGACTCTTTGCCGTGCACGCTACCGCCCGTCACCGACCGTGGAACGGAACTGAAAACACAGAAGTTGTACAATCATGACGTTTCCTGACGATGAGCAACCTCAGCCATTACGAGGACGCGGGGTCACCGTCGACTGCTACGCTGGGCCCGCCATCGTCAGGGGCCGCCGCCGCAAAGATGAACCGGGTGGTTGTCCTGCTTGGGCTCTCTGTTTTCATTAACTACATCGACCGCAGCAATCTCTCGATTGCGGCACCCCTGCTGAAGGACGAACTAGGCCTCAGCGCTTCCCAACTGGGCACTCTGCTTTCCTCGTTCTTCTGGACCTACGGCCTCATGCAGGTTCCGGCGGGATGGCTGGTCGATCACTTCGACGTGAAATGGGTATTTGCCGCGGGTTTCTTTCTTTGGTCGCTGGCAACGGCCATCACGGGCACGCTCCATGGATTCGTGGCGCTGCTCCTGGTTCGAGTGATTCTGGGCGTCGGGGAGTCGGTCGCATTTCCTTCCTATTCCAAGATTCTGGGCACCTACTTCACGGAACGCCGCCGCGGCTTTATGAATGCGATCATCATCAGCGGTCTTTCGTTCGGTCCGGCGGTAGGCATACTAGTGGGAGGAAAGGTGGTGGGGCACTTTGGCTGGCGGCCATTTTTCCTCGCCTTGGGCATCGGGGGTTTGGCGTGGCTCGGACCATGGTTGCAATGGATGCCGCGCCGGGTCCGACGATCTGTCGAAAGCTCCTCGCAGGGGATTGGAATTCTTCCCATCGTGCGGCAGCGCTCGGCCTGGGGAACCTGTCTGGGACAATTCTCGATCAACTATTACCTGTATTTCCTGGTGACCTGGTTGCCGTTCTACCTGGTGCGGAGCCGACATCTTTCCATGGACCAGATGGCGGCAGATGGCGGACTGGTCTTTTTGATGTCAGCGGTGGCCGCTCTAATCTGGGGGAAGCTCTCGGACCACTGGATTCACGCCGGAGCCACGCCGACCTTGGTACGCAAGGGTTCCATGGTTTTCGGACACATGGGGGTGGGGATCGGTCTGGTTTTGGCGGCAATCGTCGAGGGCCGCGCCTTCCTCGGCGTGCTGCTGCTGACCGGAACATTCTTGGGAATCAGTCT
>JASHSL010000465.1 GCA_030040855.1 Terriglobales bacterium | reverse complement strand
TCGGTTCCGATGCAATTGTGTTTGAGAATGGCGGATATCTTTATCTGTTCGATTTGAACACTCAACAGGAACACAAACTCACGGTATATGTGCCGGGAGACCGCGATTTGGCGCGTAAGCATTGGGCGACGGTGAGCGGCTTGATCACGGATTTTGACATCGCTCCGGACGGCAAGCGCGCGGTGTTCTCCGCCCGGGGGGATGTTTTCACCGTGCCGGCCAAGGAAGGCAGCATTCGCAATTTGACCCGCACGCCGGGAATCCGCGAGAAATACGTAGCTTGGTCGCCGGACGGGCGCTGGGTGGCCTACATGTCGGACCGAACAGGGGAAGATGAGCTTTACCTCATGCCGCAGGACGGTCTCGGTCAGGAACAGCGCATCACCTTCGACGGCAAGATGTTCCGCCTCCCGCCGGTGTGGTCGCCCGATAGCAAGAAGCTGCTGTTCGCGGACAAGGAAGTACACCTTTATTATGTCGACGTGAGCGACAAGAAACCCGTTCTCATCGACCAAGGCAAGTATCTCGACCTGACCGATTACAACTGGTCCCCGGACAGCAACTGGGTGGCCTATTCGAAGGCGGCCCAAAATCACAATGGTGTGATCTATCTTTACGGCCTGGCGGCCAAGAAGATCACTCCCGTTACCACTGATGCCAGCGATAGTTCAGGCCCGTATTTCGACCCCGAGGGCAAGTACCTGTACTTTCTGTCCAGCCGGGATTTCAACGAAGTGCTCGGAGTTTATGACTTCGAGTTTGCCAACCCCAAAGCTGGACGAGTTTACATCGCGACCCTGCGTGCCGATGAGCCATCCCCTCTCGCCGTCGAGAGCGATGAGGTCACGGTGGCAAAGTCGCCAGATGTCCTGCTGACTCCCACGGCCGGGCACACCACCCAGCCGCCCCCGCAGAACAAAAAACCGACAACTCCCGCCGCCCAACCCCAAGCGGGAGAGGGTGAAAATAAGCCCGCAGCCGAAGCTAAAAAAGAAGAACCGCCGGGAACGCGACCCGCCTTAAAGAACTTTCGCATCGACCTCGAGGGAATCGAAAACCGCATCGTCGCTTTGCCCATACCGCCTGGGAACCTGCAGACCCTGTCCGCGGCCAAGAACTTAATCTTCTATGTTTCGGCGGCAGTGCAAGGGCTTTCCGGCCCGCTTCCCGGAGAAGCGCCGGCCATTCATGTCTACGACCTCAAGAACCGCAAGGATCACGTTTTCCTGGAGGGAGCCGACCTATACGCGCTCTCCTTCGATGGCAAGAAGCTTCTCTACCGTGCGCCGAAGGGGGCAGGCGGCGGTGAAGCTGAGAAAAGCGAACACACCTACGGAATCGTAGACGTCAAAGTCCCCGAAGCCTCGCAAGATAGTGAGCCCAAATCCCTGGTCCATGTCGGCGAAGGAGCATTGAAGCTCGAAGGCATGAAAATGGAAGTCGATCCCCCCGCCGAATGGAAGCAAATCTTCGAGGAGGTATGGCGCCAAGAGCGGGATTATTTCTACGAAGCCGCCATGAACGGTGTCAACTGGCGAGAGCAACACGATAAATATGCGCAACTGCTGCCCTATGTCGCCGACCGCCTCAGTCTCACCTATATCCTGGGGGAGATGATCGGTGAGCTGTCCAATTCCCACACCTATGTCGGAGGCGGAGATTACCCGGCCATTGACGGCGTGAATGTCGGCTTGCTGGGTGCCGATTTCGCGGCCGACGAGAAGAGCGGCCTATACCGTCTAGCGAAGATCTATGCGGGAGAAAATTGGAATCCGAACCTGCGTTCTCCGCTCACCGAACCGGGAGTGACGGTGAAGGAAGGAGATTACCTAGTGGCGGTAAACGGCCGGCCGCTCCGAGTTCCCCAGGATCCGTATGAACTTTTCATCAATACGGCCAACCAGGCCACTACGCTTACGATAAACGACAAACCCACTCCGGAGGGATCGCGTAACGTCGTGGTGCGGCCGATTGCCAGCGAGCTTGGTTTGCATGAGCTCAATTGGATTGCGACCAATCGTCACAAAGTCGAGCAGACCAGCGGCGGGCGCGTCGGGTACGTGTATTTGCCGGACATGGGAGAAAGTGGACTCAACGCCTTTGTCAAGCAATACTTCCCGCAGATTCGCAAAGAGGGAATGATCTTCGACGTTCGCTACAATGGCGGCGGGTTCGTGGACCAACTTATTTTTGAACGTCTGCGGCGGGTGCTGGCCGGCATGGAGACAGCGCGAAATTGGGAGCCCGACACGGTCCCCGGCAATGTTTTCCACGGGTACATGGCCTGTGTCACCAATCATTACGCGGCGTCGGATGGGGATTTCTTCAGCTACTACTTCAAGGTTTACAAGCTGGGACCGCTCATCGGAGAACGCACCTGGGGCGGAGTGCGCGGTATTCGAGGGGAGATTCCCCTGATTGACGGGGGATACATTACCCGCCCCGAATTTTCGCTCTATGGGCTCGACAGCCAATGGCTCATCGAAAACCGCGGCGTGGCACCGGACATCGAAGTGGACAACCGTCCGGATCTGGTGCGGGAAGGCCGTGATCCGCAGCTGGAAAAGGCGATTGAGGTGGTTATGAAGGAGATCGAGGAGCATCCGATGAAGCTGCCCCCGCGTCCGCCCGATCTGCCGGCGTATCCGAGCGGGCCAGGACTCTAGCCAATCCATCGGAGCAGCGGGCCCGGCTCCTAGGAAGCCGGAGCATCACACTGTGCATCGAATGCATCTTTTCGAGAATCGAATTTTCCAACCGGAGTTATTGGGATCGGAGAAAGTCATGTCGAAATCGTTGGTGCGACTTCTGGCTGCGAGCATCGCCTTCGCCCTGACAATCACATTTCTTCCCTTCGCAGTTCTCGAAGCGCAGGACGCCAACTTTCATGACGCCCCCGATGCCGCCAAGTTGCTTCACGACCCCTACGAGGGCGCGGCAGACAAAGCCGCAGGCAAGCGATTGTATGATATTCACTGTGCCAGCTGTCACGGACGCAATGCTCAGGGTTCGGGCGATGTGCCCGCGTTGGTGGACGGCGTGCTCGAGTCGGTCGCCCCGGGGGAGCTGTTCTGGTTTATTACTCAGGGCGAACCACAGAAGGGGATGCCATCCGCGGGGAATCTGCCCGAGCCTGAACGCTGGCAAGTGGTTAGCTATCTGAAGGCGCTCGGCCTTCCCCAGACGGCATCGAGTGGTGCGGGAGACCCGACCTTAGGAACGACCCACACGGCGAAATTGACCGCCCCGCCACCCCATCCACCGTTTACGGACTTTCGCTTCGAGGAGCCGGGCAAGGTTCGCAAGATAACAGTGAACGACCTGCCTCAGCCGTACGCCACCCCCTCGGCTGAAAACGGCCCCGAAATCATCCCACGTCCTGCGGATGCCTGGCCGAAGGCTCCGGGAGGATTCAAAGTGGAGCAGTACGCGACGGGTCTTGAGAATCCGCGTCTGATGCGCACCGCGCCCAACGGCGATGTCTTCTTCGCGGAAAGCGACGCCGGGCGCATTCGCCTGTTCCGCGGTCTCACCAGCGATGGCAAGCCAGAGCTGACGGCGGTCTTCGCCAGCGGCCTGAAACGGCCGTATGGGATTAACTTTTATCCCCCCGGCCCGACCCCGCAATGGGTGTATGTCACGGAACCTCGCGCCGTGCTACGCTTCGCCTATCAAAACGGCGACCTAAGAGCCAGCGGCGCCCCGCAACACATTGCCGACCTGCCGGACGGGAAGGGCCACTGGACGCGTGACATTCAGTTTTCGCCCGACGGCAACAAAATGTTTGTGGCGGTCGGGTCGGCTTCAAACAGCGACGATCCCGACACTACGCGCCAAGAAAAGAATCGGGCCGACATCCTTGAATTCAACCCTGACGGCTCGAGCATGCGCATCTACGCGTATGGCATCCGCAATGCCGGCGGCGGACTGGCCATCAACCCCAAGACGGGCGAGTTGTGGTGCTCGGTCAATGAACGGGACACGCTGGGCGACGATCTGGTGCCCGACTACATCACCCATGTTGAGGAAGGGGGGTTCTATGGTTGGCCCTGGTGGTACATCGGCTCCCACCAGGATCCCACCCACCCAGGCAAGCATCCGGAATTGAAAGACAAAGTGATCATCCCTGATGTGCTGCTTCAACCCCATAACGCTTCGTTGGAGTTCACCTTTTACCAAGGCAACCAATTTCCGGCGGAATACCAAGGCGACATTTTTGCCTCCGAGCACGGTTCCTGGAACAGGAGCGTCCGGGCAGGATACGAGGTGATCCGCGTGCCGCTTCATCAGACCGGCCATGCGAGCGGCGAGTACGAGGATTTTGTCACGGGCTTCGTACTCGATGACGGGAGGGTTTGGGGACGGCCGGTCGGTATGACGATGGCTCCGGACGGATCTTTGCTGGTGAGTGACGATGGGTCAGGTTCTATCTGGCGCATCCTTGCCGTTTCCAAATAAGGTGGCCGTTCGCCTCTTCGTTCGCCACTCGAAGCGATCGATCCTGCTTATACCTTCGCCGATTCTTCCCCTGGGATTCTTTGACACACCTCGCCTATCTCGCTAAGCTGGCAAAGGATGATTGTGACAATCCTCGCCTCTGTGGTGCTTGCGGTAGCAACTTTGCCCTTTATCTATTACCTCCTCAGCCTTTATAGCTGCTGGCGGTTTTTCCATCGGCCCCCGAATCGCGCTCAAGCCAACCCGAACTTCACTCCTCCAGTGAGCAATCTTAAGCCGATCCGTGGAATCGATCCGGACGCTTATGAGAACTTTGCCAGCTTCTGCCGACAAGACTACCCGGACTACGAGTTGCTTTTTTGTGTAGGGGATAAGGATGATCCGGCGGTCGCGATCTTGGACCGGTTGAAGCGCGATTTCCCCGATCGTCGCATTCGAGTGCTCGTCGGCACCGGCAGCAACGCACCCAACGACAAGGTGGCGAAACTGGCCCGCTTAGTCAGCGAGGCGCACTACGAAATCGTGGTAATCAGTGATAGTGACGTGCGCGCGCGGCCGGATTATCTGCGTACCCTGGTTGCCCCGCTCGCCGATCCGGAGATCGGGGCGGTCACCTGCTTATACGTCCCTATCAAAGAAAAATCACTCGCCGAGAGCCTGCAGACGATTGGCATGGTTTCCGACTTTTACCCCAGCATTCTCGTGGCCCGCCAGCTGGATGGAGTGAAGTTTGCCCTCGGTCCAAGCATTGCCACGACGCGCACGCGCCTAGCCGAATTTGGTGGGTATCAAGCCATTGAGAATCGCCCGGGCGACGATCTCCTGGTCGGACGGCTGATCGCGGAACAAGGCTATCGAGTCGAGCTGTTGCCATACGCTATCGAGACGGTTGCCGATTACCAGTCCATGCCCGACCTGGTGCAAAAGCGCTTGCGCTGGGTGGTCGTCATGCGGCACATGCGTCCTTGGGGACATC
>JASHSL010000464.1 GCA_030040855.1 Terriglobales bacterium | reverse complement strand
TCCGGTTTCCATTCATCAGGCTATGCGCCATAGTGTGTTTGCCGGCGGAAAACGCCTGCGGCCGATCCTGTGCATGGAGGCCGGCCGCATGGTCGCCGGTTGTTTTCCCGAGGGGATCGAGGAGTTGGGGGCCGCTTTGGAGATGTTGCACACCTATTCGCTCATCCATGACGACCTTCCGGCGCTCGACAACGACGATCTGCGGCGAGGGCGTCCCACCTGCCACAAAGCTTTCGGCGAGGCGCTGGCCATTCTAGCCGGAGATGCCTTGCAAACCCGGGCCTATGAAGTGCTGGCACGACTGCGGTGCCGGGCCGAGGCACGCGTACGGATCATCGAGGAGATTGCCCGCGGTACCGGAACGGTGGGCGGCATGATCGGCGGGCAAGTCATCGATTTGGAAGCGGAGCATCAGAAACCCGATCTGGCCACGTTAGAGTACATTCATCAGTCCAAAACCGCAGCTCTCATAACGGCCAGCACGGTCAGCGGTGGACTGTACGGGGAAGCACAAGAAGATGCCGTCGACCGGCTGCGATGCTATGGGCAGGCTATCGGCCTCGCTTTCCAAATCGTCGACGACGTGCTCGACGTCACGCAAAGCTCCGAGCAACTGGGGAAGACGGCGGGAAAGGATACCGCGGCGGAAAAAGCTACCTATCCAGCGCTGTTCGGGATCGATGAGTCGCTAAAAAGGGCCGATGCCTTGGTGCACAAGGCCTTAGGTTCGCTCGAAGCCTTCGGAAGGCAAGCGGAAACATTAAGGTCCTTGACGCACTTTCTGGTGGAACGAAAGAAATAGCCGCTGGTATTTCGAAGCGGGGTCCAAGGAGAGCTCGCGAGAGCCATCGGCGTCGAAGTGCCGTCCCAGCCCGTGTAAAATGAACTCGCCTGAGGTCAACTTCGGTGTTCTGGGGCGCGCTACATTCATCGGCATCAGCTCTCGTCTTAGCGGCGTTCTTGTCCCGCGCACGCCCGATCCGCGTTTCGATTGCCTTGCTTCGACACCCGTCTGTATTCTTCTTCGGCTGACATAGTTATGGCGCCCCTCGACGTCCTTGCCATTGCCGCGCACCGCGATGACGCCGAGCAGACCTGCGGAGGAACGCTGCTGAAGATGGCGCGGCGCGGTCATCGCACCGGCATTCTCGATCTCACCCAAGGGGAGATGGGCACGCGGGGCACGGCAGAGGACCGGAAACGGGAGGCAGAGGAGGCGGCCACCATCCTCGAGGTCTCCTGGCGGCAGGCTCTCAACCTACCCGATGGCCGGGTGGAAAACACCTGGGAGAATCGGCTGAAAGTGGCGCAGGTCATTCGCGAACAATGTCCAGCGGTCGTCATCTTGCCTTACTGGCAAGGCCGTCATCCCGATCACTATACGGCGTCGATACTGGGATACGAAGCCTGCTTCGTGGCGGGATTGGCAAAGGTAGCGCTGGCCCGACAGGGGCTACCGGGTCAGTCTCTGCCGCCACACCGCCCCTTCAAGATCATCTACGCCACGCTGTACTACGACATTCGACCGACGTTCGTCGTGGATATCAGCGAGCAGTTCGAAAGCCGCTTGCGCGCCATCATGGCCTACCGCTCGCAGTTTAGCCAGCAGGACGCCGGCCGCGATCTTTTCCCCGCTCCGTCCGAGATCCGATCTCGAGTTGAAGCGATGGCGCGCTTTTACGGCATGTTGGGCGGAGTAACCTATGCCGAACCGTTTCTGCAGAAAGAAGTCGGACTGGTGGAAGATCTGACCGTGATTCCGGTAAAGTCCATTTAGCTTCTCTCGCCACGCCACCCCGAGCGAGTACCCTTGGCAAGCAGGATTGGGAGTCAAGGTCGACCCACCGAGCCCCAGTCCCGAGAGAGGCGAGTCCGGAGTCTGCGAAAGCAGGCTCCGAACCCGCGGCTTCCCAGAAGCACGTCATGCCCCGGGAGCATGCAAGACGCGAAAGGCGCTGCCGCCGTTTGACCAAACCAGAACCAGGGCATCTTCTCCCTTGGGGACGCTCGAAAGCGCTTGCTTGATATCCGAGGCGCTTGCGACGTTTTTGCGATTCACCTGCGTGATAACGTCTCCCCGGTGCAACCCAGCATCATCTGCCGGACTGCCCGGTTCGACGCCCTCGACAACTGCACCGTGCAAATCGCTTGGCGCTTCGAGTTGCTCCCGCAGATCGGGAGTTAGATCCGCCAGGCCCAGTCCCCAGCGCATCTTGCCCGCGTTCTCGCTGACTTCGTTCGTGGCCTTCTGGTGGCTTCCCATGGCTGCGAGCGTGACCGCCATCGTCATCGCCTCGCCGTCGCGCAAGAGGCCTAGTTTGATCGTGGTGCCGGGACGCCTCTCGCCAACGGCAACCTGCAGTTCGGTCGCATCGGTGACCTTCTGGCCTTCGAATTCGGTGATCACATCGCCGACCTTGAGGCCGGCATTGGCCGCCGGGGAATCCGGTTCCACTTCGGTAATCACGGCACCGTTGGCATCGCGCGTCTTGAAGAACTTCGCGTTTTCCGGGGTCACGTCGTTGATCCCGATCCCCAGGTAAGCGTGCGTCACCTTTCCGTCACGAATGAGCGTCTCGACCGTAGGCTGTACGATCTGGCTGGGAATGGCGAAGCCCATGCCCGAAAAAGCGCCCGAGGGAGAGATCAGAAACGTGTTGATGCCGACAATTTCACCCCGCACATCGACCAGCGGACCACCGGAGTTGCCCTGGTTAATGGCAGCATCGGTCTGAATAAAACCGCCCGGTTTGTGGGGATCGTCGGAGTAAGGGTTGGGACGGTTGAGCGCGCTGACGATACCGCGCGTCACCGTAAAGCGGAAGCCAAACGGGTTGCCAAAGGCCAAAACGGTCTGGCCGGGATGGAGGTCCGCTGAGTTGCCCCAAGGTACACTCGGCAGATCTTTTCCTTCAACCTTGAGAACCGCCAAGTCGGTCAGCGGATCACTGCCAATCAGCTTGGCCGACAAAATCCTACGATCGCTCAGAGTGACATGGATGTCCACCCCACCATCGACCACATGCTGATTGGTCACAATGTAGCCGTCGGGGGAAATGATGACTCCGCTGCCGCCCACATGCTCGACCTGAGGTTGCTCGGAATGCGGAAACATCCTGGGACCGAAGAACTCGCCGAATCCACGCGGCATTCCTTCAGGCATTTCGCCCTCCGCTTGGTCCGGTTTGGCTTTCGACGTGACCGCGATGTTGACGATGGCCGGGGTCACTCGAGCAGCCAGGGTCTCCATGGCGCGATCGAGCGAAAGCAGCGGACTGATGCTGGCATCATCGAGTGGCCCTGCTGCAGCCGGCGGCATTGCGGCCTTGGCCGTTAACGGGCGGACGGTGTCATAACCCGCCAAGGTCCCGAGTGCGATCAGAGCGATCATCGACAATGCCAGGTGTCGCTGAACCGCAGTTTTAGCTTTCATGATCCAAGTCTTCATAGGTTTCTTTTTCTCCTTTATCAGCAACTAATTGTTTAGTTGTTCATTACAAAAAAATTTAAAACTGGGCCCTCAAATTGAATGGGCTCGAACTCTGGGTTCCGCCGGTCCTGACGCGACCATGCTGAACCGCCACACGCACACCGTCCATCGAGCTCCCCCGTACAGTTCAGTTCCGGTAACGATCACCACGGTTTCTATCGGCATGGGCCTGGCGCCCAAAGATGTCGGCCGAAGTTGGGCTTCGAAGCCTCGCGGTAGCAGCCTGGCTTCGATTGCATGCGCGGCGCGCTTCCCGGAGCTACGTTGCCTGACGGGGGAATGGTGCGCCGGACGCTCCAGGCTGCTGCCTTCCTCGAGGCTCGCCAGCACTACATTTTTCGGGGCGCTAGCCGTTCCGGAGAGTAGCGGCAGAGAGCTCGAGGTCGGCGCGGCCAGGGCAGCAACCGTCATCGGGTCGCGAACCGCCACCAGTTCCGGAGCTTTGGACAGCCACACTACGCCGAGAGCAGAAAAGGCAGCCACGAAACCTAGCGCTGGCTTCCAAACTCGCAGGGTCCGGGGATGATTCGCGGCCAGAATTTCCGCCACTCGCCGCGAGGTCTGGCGCATCCCTCTCACCGCGGCTTGCGCGAGCCCCAGTCCGCGACGGAACAGGCTCTTTTCCGCCACCGTCACAAGGCACCCGGCGTAGGTCCGAGGGTTCTCGATACGAGACAATACGTGATCGTCGCAGGCCATTTCTCGCTCGAGCGAGAGCTGGTGATCGATCCACCACACCGCGGGATGAAAAAATAGAAGTGCACGTATGATGCTTTGCCCCAGGTTTGTCCAATCATCCCAGCGCCGTAAGTGAGCCAGCTCATGAATAAGAATCGAGTTCAGCTCTTCTGCCGACAACTCGCTGGGAGCCCAGGCCGGCAGCAGGATCATGGGTTGAAAAAAACCGATCGCCGCAGGAACGGATACGTGTGGGGAAATACCAATGGTCACCTTGCGGCAAGGCTGGAATTCCTGCAAGGTGCGCTCCAGCCTGGGATGGAGCGACCGCAGATCGATGGCGGTATGATTGGCACGCAGGGTCCTTAAATTCCACAGACCAACGGCCACTCGGCTCAAACCCACGGCGGCCATTGCCATCCAGACAAAAACCAGGTCCTTCGCCCAGGAAATCGGAACCGTGATCGCCCACGATGCCTGGCGCGGGCTTTGCGAAGAGCTCGAGGTTAAACCGCTGACCAGCGGCCATACGACGATGGTCATCAATGCCAAAGACCAAACCGCAAACCGCGTGCTCGAATTCTTGCGTCCGGCGATCCGCAAACAAAGCCAGGTGAGGAAGGCCACGACCATGCCTTCGGGCACGCCGTTGAGCAATCGCTCCGCGATCCATCCGATCGCCGGGTGAAAGTGGGTCACGCTCATTTTGACTTCCCGGATTCGAACAACTGTCGTAGGCGTTCCAATTCCTGCTGATCGATGCTGCTGTCCTCGAGAATGTTCAGCAAGAGAAGGTCGCGGGAATTCTTGAAGAAACGATGCACCAAATGACTAATTTCCGAGCGGGTAGCTTCTTGGCGCTCGATGACGGGGGTATAGACGTGGGCCCGGCCGTCCTTCAGGTGCCTAACGTATCCCTTCTTTTCGAGAATGCGCATCGTAGTCAGCACCGAGTTATAGGCCAGAGCCGGCCGTTTGGGGAGCGCCTCAAGAACCTGTTGGACGGTCGAGGAACCCCTCTCCCAGAGCACCTCCATGAGCCGCAGCTCGGCTTCGGTCAGAGTCGCGGATTTTGTAGGTGGCACAGCTCCTCCTGCTTCGAAGTATTAGATGACAGGCACCAAGAATAGCAACCAAATCTTTAGTTGCATGGCGCGCCGGAAATGGTTGCCTGCCCCCGGAATCGATGGCGGAGGAAGCGGTCAATGCCGGTTGTCGAACCGGCACTCACTGGTTTGGCTTCCCTGCCTAGAACCACCGGGTTCGGCGGCGTCGGCGACCGTATCCACGCATGGCTTGGCTTCGACGCTTCGCGCCGGTCTACGACCGACGCTCCCCCTCGAACGGAAGCTCGCGACTACGTCCGAACCGACGACGTCGCTAGTGCCTGGCCGGGGCAGCGGATACTCCGCGCGGGAACCGAATCCGAGCAGGATGCGTACAAGAAAGCGCCGCTCCGCTATGATGTTCTAGCGAAGCTGAATGTACGCGCGATCGAACCGAGGTTCGAGCATGCTTTTCAAACACGCAGGACCGGTGTGCGTTTTTTTGCTCTCGACAGGAATCGGAGTGCGGGCTCAAGTCGCAAGCGGCGCTCTCTTTATCCCGGCCACGATCTCGGCGATCAACGCGCCGGCGCCGCTTTCCGAGCGAGTGGTGCACTACGATATCGATGCCCGATACGACGCCAAGAAACACACTCTGGACGCGTCGGAAACACTCACCTACCACAACCTCACCGGGCAAGCACTGGACAGGTTCCCCTTTCATCTTTATCTCAACGCCTTTCAGCCGACCTCAACCTGGGTTCGCGAAGGCAAGCGTGAGGGCACGCTGGGGCATAGCTTCGACAAGTGGGATCCCAAGAGCTACGGTGCCGATGAGATCGAGAAATTTGAGGTGGTCGATCAAGCCGATCTCACCTCTCAGTTGCAGTTCATTCATCCCGATGACGACAACCAAGACGACAAGACGGTCGTCGAAGTGCGCCTGCCCAAGCCGGTTCCGCCCGAGGGGTATGTGCAGTTTAAGATCAAATTTCACGATCAATTTCCCGAAACTTTGGCACGCACCGGCTGGAACCGGGACTTCCTGCTGGCTGGGCAGTGGTTTCCGAAGGTCGGGGTCTGGTGGCACGGCGCCTGGAATTGCCACCAGTTCCACGCTGACACCGAGTTCTTCGCCGATTTTGGCGTCTATGACGTAAAGCTCACCGTGCCCCAGGACGAAGTGATAGGGGCGAGCGGCGTGGAACTCGGCACAGTCAACAACCGGGATGGCACGAAAACCGTCACCTACCACGGCGACGATATCCACGACTTCGCCTGGACGGTGAGCCCGCACTACAAGGATTATTACGACACCTTCCAGGGCGTCATGGGACCGGTGAAGGTCCGGATCATGATGCAACCTTCGCACTGGAACCAAGCCGAACGGCATGACCGGATCGTCAAAGAGACGATGAACCTCTTTGAGCGCTGGTACGGACCCTATCCCTACAAGACCATCACCTTAGTGGATCCCGAACCCGGCTCCGAAGCATTGGGCATGGAATATCCAACCTTCTTCACCGGCGGAACCAGTTGGTTCGCCCCCAGGGGCTGGCTGGCTCCCGAGCTGGTCGCGGTGCATGAATACGGGCATCAATACTGGTACGGGATGGTGGCGACGAACGAGTTTGAAGATGCCTGGATGGACGAGGGCATCAATAGCTACAGCGAAGTCAAGGTTTTGGACTCTCTATTCGGCCCTGGAACCTCGGTCATCAATTTGGCTGGCGCCACCTTGGGGGACCGCGCGGAACAAAGGCTGGGGTATCTCGAAGTAGCCGACCTCGATCCCATGGCTCGCAACGGATGGCAGTATGCCAGTGCGAATTCCTACGGAGGCATCACCTATGGCAAAACCGCCTGCGTGTTGCTCACCCTCGAGGGCGTCCTGGGCGAAGACACCATGCGTCAGGCAATGCACACCTATTTCCTGCGTTACCGTTTTACCCACCCGAGCAAAGAAGACTTCCTGAAGACCATCGAGGAGGTTTCTGGCAAGGACTTGCGCTGGTACTTCAAGCAGGCGGTGTATGGCACCGAAGTCCTCGATTATGAGGTCCTCAAAGTCAGCTCCTATCCCGTCGACTGGTACCACGAACAGGGGAAAGAAAAAAGAGGCCAGACGGAATACGTCTCGAACCTCTGGATTCATCGCAAGAACGATTTTGTTTTCCCCGTCGAACTTGATGTGAAGTTCGACAACGGTGAGAAGATCCGCGAGCATTGGGATGGCCAGGACCGCTGGGTGAGATACACCTACCAAAAGAGGACACGAGTACAGTCGGTCGAGATTGATCCGGAACACCACGTCGAGTTCGATCGCAACAACTTCAATAACAGCTACGTGGTCAAAGCCGTGACCGCGCCGGGCAGAAAACTGGTGAACTATTGGACCTTCTGCAGCCAGCTTTTTGCCCAGTTTTTTGCCTGGTGGCTGGTTTAGCCCCAGAACCGCCTCGTCGGAAGGCCTAGCGGGAGGAGAAACGTTGCAGCGCAAAGCCAGCTTAGTTTCGCTGAGCACAGACATGCTCAGCCGCGGCAAACGATACATCGTGTGGTTTTACTTGCTGAACCTGGTATTTGCCTGGTTGGGTGCGCGGGCTTTCAGCCGGAGTGCCCATGCCATCCTGGACCATAGCCTGTACGCCGATCGCTTGCTCCATGGCTTTGACCTCGCCGTCCTGACAGAGATGATCGCCCGCCCTGAATTTGGACCGGCAAGGAGTTCTACTATGCCGGGCCCGGCGCTCGCACTCTTGTTCTTTCTGGCCAGTCTTCTGTTCATGCCCGGAGTCTTGCTCGGCTTTTCCTCCGACCATCGCATCCCGCGAGAGCAATTCTTCCGCGCCTGCGGACGCAATCTTTGTCGATTTGTGCGCCTGTTCCTGATTTTCGTCCTCATTGCAGGAATCCTGGGCGGCGTGCTGTTCACCGTCGAAGGCACGCTGATGAACGCGCTGGACGCATCCTCAAATGACGACCGCCTGCCCGTGCTCTTCGAATTGCTGAGCCTGGGTTTGAGCTTTCTATGCTTCACCGTGCTTCGCATATGGTTCGATCTGGCGCAAACGGATGCCGTCTTGCGGGATCAACCAGCCGTTCGCAAGTCCCTGGGATGGGCGTTTCGTGTGATCTACCGCAACTTCTTTCGTCTGCTCGGGACCTACGTGCTCGCTGCCGTGGCGGCCATTGTAATTTTGCTGGCGGGAATCTTTCTTTGGCACTCCATTGTGCCGCCGCAAAGCGTGCTGGGCGCATTCCTGGTGGGCCAGGGCACCCTGATCCTGCTGCTCGGCTCCCGTTTCTGGCAAAGGGCGATCGCCGTCGCCTTCTATGTGCGGAATTCCGCAGAGCGCGAGATCGAGTTGTCCTCGGACGGCCTCGCCCTGTCTGCGGTTCCGGCGCCCTAGCTCAAGCCTGGGGCAGTCTGTTTTCCCCGGCGCGGCACCAAACGCTTTCTGCGCTAGCGCATCGCCCGCCTGGGCTCAGATCGGAGGCGGCTCGGGCTCAGCCGAGCCATCGGCGCGCGGATCCGAAGCTCCGTAGTTGATCTTGGTTTTTCGATCGTGCATCACCGCCTGACCCCGGCCCATGGCGGTCGAATACTCCCCTTCGACCTCGAACTGGTGTCCCATCGAGGAAAGCTTTTCGATCACATCCGCTTTCACCCGGGATTCGATCACGATATGGCAGCCCATCTTCGGACTGACGGTAAAGCGTGCATTCTCCAGGGCTGCCTGCAGGTTCATGCCGTAATCGACCAGGTTCGAGACGAATTGGGCGTGGGCTACCGGCTGGTTGGGTCCACCCATGATGCCAAAGCCGATGCGCTCGTCGCCATGTTCCATGAACGCCGGAATGATGGTGTGAAACGGACGCTTGCGGGGAGCAAGAACATTGGGGGAAGAGGGATCAAGCGAGAACAACCCGCCTCGGTTTTGCAGGACGAATCCCATACCGTGCACGGTAATCCCCGAGCCGAAGGCATCGTAATTGCTCTGAATCAGGGAAACGATGTTGCCCTGGCGGTCGACCACCGACAGATAAGTGGTGTCGCTCCCCGGCGGCGTGCCCGCCGAGACGTCGCAATTGGCGGCCGCCGGGCTGATCAATGTCGCGCGTTCCGCAGCATAGGCTTTCGACACCAATCCTTCGACCGGGACGGGGTGAAAGCGAGGATCAGCGTCGTAGCGATAAAGATCGGCGTAAGCCAGCTTCATGGCTTCGATTTTCTTGTGCAGTTCGGGGACGCTTAACGACCCCTCAGGTGAGGCTCGAGAGGTCTCCATGATATTGAGCATTTCAAGCGCAGCCATGCCCTGCCCATTGGGGGGAAGTTCATAGATCGTCCAGCCGCGATAGGTGGTGGAGACCGGGGTCACCCATTCCGGGGCAAATTCGGCCAAGTCCTCGGCAGCCATGGTGCCGCCGAAGGATTGCGAGGTGGCCACAATGGCGCGGGCAATTTCGCCGTGGTAGACGGCCCTGGGTCCCTCGTCGGCCACCTGCCGCAAGGCTTTGGCCAGATCGGGATTGCGGAATACCGCTCCCACGGCAGGGGCTTGGCCGTCGGGCAAAAATACCCGGCGACTCTCCGCATCCCGGGAGATCCAGTCCACCGAGCTCTGCCAATAGCCGTGAATGATTTCCGGCACGGGATAGCCTTCCTCGGCGTAGAAAATTGCCGGAGGGAACAGGTCTTTCCAGCGCAACCGCCCGAAACGCTCATGCAGGGCGCCCCACCCGGCCACGGCGCCAGGTACGGTCACCGCATCCACGCCCGACAGAGGCATGGAGCTCGCCCCTTTGTCTTTGAAATGCTCGAGGGTGAGCGCGCGCGGAGCCCAGCCGCTGGCATTGATTCCATACAACTTTCCGCTCTTCGCCTCCCAATAGATGGCAAACAGATCCCCGCCCATGCCACACATCATGGGCTCGGCAACCCCAAGCACGGCGTTGGCGGCAATCGCCGCATCTACCGCCGATCCGCCGCGACGCAAAATTTCCGCGCCGGCTACGGAAGCCTGGGCATAGCTGGTGGCAACGATGCCGTAACGCGAGATCACCATCGACCGGGCGTGGGAGCGGCTATCGGGAAAGGCCGAGCAGTCGAAAAGCAAGACCACAAGCAAGAATAGGCAGGCACGCATAGGCAACCTCGCGGAATTCGCATTTTCCTTGGCCGCCAGCCGGGTGTCAAGGCGGCTCGCCCTTCTGAGGAACTTGCTGAAACTCTCTCCTGCCTGGCAACATCTCTGAGAAGTTCCCGGTGCGGAGAACAAAAACCTATGGCTGCTGCGCAGGCGCCCGCGAGACCCATTAACCCTTGGTTCATTGCCGTCTCGGTCATGCTGGCTACGTTCATGGAGGTTCTGGACACCTCGATTGCGGCGGTTGCCTTGCCGTACATTGCCGGAAGTCTTTCCGCCTCGAACGATGAAGCCACCTGGGTGCTGACCAGTTACCTGGTGGCCAACGCCGTCGTACTTCCCGCCAGTAGTTGGTTCTCCCTCCGGTTCGGCCGCAAGCGCTTTCTCATCGCCTGCATTGCCATCTTCACGGCTTCCTCCTTCCTCTGTGGCGCAGCCCCGAGCCTGGCCCTGATTCTCATCGCCCGCGCCGCCCAGGGCGCCGGAGGCGGCGCGTTGCAGCCGTTGTCCCAGTCGATCCTGCTCGAAAGCTTTCCCGCCGACAAGCGGGGTCTGGCGATGGCCGTCTTTGCTCTGGGGGTGGTGGTTGCCCCCGTACTCGGCCCCACTCTCGGAGGCTGGCTCACGGACACCTACTCTTGGCGCTGGGCGTTCTACATTAACATCCCCATCGGCATCTTCGCCGTCTTCATGATTCTCCGTTACGTGGAGGATCCGCCTTACATCAAAGAGGCGAAGCCTGGAAGACTGGACGGCATCGGGCTGGGACTGCTTGCCGTGGGGCTGGGATGCTTGCAAGTGGTCCTTGATAAAGGACAGGAAGATGACTGGTTCGGTGCCACTTGGATTCGCTGGGCAACCGTGGTTCTTGTGCTGTGTCTGGTGGCCTTCTTGATTCGCGAGTTTCGCCTCGATCGACCCCTGGTCGATCTGCGTGTTTTCCGGCACCGTAATTTTACCTTGGGATGCTTGCTGATCGGCCTGTTTGGCGCGGCCCTCTACGGCCTGGTCACCCTGTTGCCCCTCTTCTACCAGGAGTTGCTGGGTTACACGGCCCTGGCTGCGGGCTGGGCGGTGAGCCCGCGCGGGATCGGAGCGATTTTAGCCATGCCGATCGTCGGCATCCTGACCGCGAAGCTCGATAACCGATGGCTGATCGTGACTGGATTCTTGTTGTTCGCTGTTAGCAGCCTGCGGTTTGGAGAAGCGACGCTCGAGATTTCCCAGTGGAGCTTTCTCGGGGCGATTGTTTTGAGCGGGTTCGCCTCGGGCTGCGTGTTCGTGCCGCTCTCCACCACCACCATGGCCGGTCTCAAGAACGAGGAAATCGGCAATGCCAGCGGACTGTACAACCTGTTGCGAAATATTGGGGTGAGCATCGGCATCGCCGTGGTCAACACTCTCGTCGTCCGCCGCCAGCAGTTGCACCGCACCGAGTTGGTGCACTCCATCACGCCCGGCAGCGTGACCGTGCTCGGCGAGTTGCACGCCATCGAGCAGATCTTCCAGGCGCAAGGAACCTCGGCGTGGCTGGCTGTCAGCCGGGCTTATGGCGTGATCGACGGG
>JASHSL010000463.1 GCA_030040855.1 Terriglobales bacterium | reverse complement strand
ACAAAGTATCCCGGCCCATCGATCTTCTTGCCTCCGACCACGGCCCTGGCACTGTCTCTGTTGCCGGAGTCGAGATAACCGCAGACTCGATCTTGTTGTTCCTTTGAGACTAACGGCCCCATGTTGTTGGCGGGATCAATTCCCGGGCCGATGTGGAAGCTCTCGGTTAACTCGGCAACACCTTCCACCACTTTATCAAAAATGCTTTTGTGCGCAAAAAGCCGCGAACCCGCGGCGCAGATTTCATCCTGGTTAAAGAAAATAGCCATGGCGCTGCCCGGGATAGCCTTTTCCAGGTCGGCATCCTGAAGAACAACGTTGGGTGACGTGCCGCCCAACTCCAGCGAAACCTTTTTCAGATTTCCGCTGGCGGCGTTCACAATGAGCTTGCCCACTTCTGTCGAGCCGGTAAAAGCGATCTTGTCGACATCGGGATGGGCCGCCAGGGCAGCTCTGGCCGTTTCCCCGAAACCTGGCACAATGTTGACCACACCATCCGGGGAGCCCGCCTCCATGATCAACTCTCCCAATCGCAGCGCGGTCAAAGGAGTTTGTTCAGCGGCCTTCAAAACAATCGTGCAACCCACAGCCAGGGCTGGACCCAGCTTCATCGAAGCCATAATCAGCGGGAAATTCCACGGAATGATCTGACCCGCGACGCCCACCGGTTCGCGAAGCGTATAAGCCAGATATTGCGCTCCCTGTGCGGAAATTGGAATGGTGTTACCTTCCACCTTTGTCGCCCAGCCCGCAGAGTAGCGAAACGCGTCCGATGCGGTCGGGACGTCCACAATGCGAGAGAAGAACACCGGTTTGCCGTTATCGAGCGTTTCCAGTTCAGCCAGTTCCTCGTGGTTGTGATCAACTAACTCCGCCAGTTTCCACAATAGCCGGCCTCGGTCCGAAGGCGACATATCAGGCCAGGGGCCGGATTCGAAAGCCTTGCGAGCGGCTTTGACAGCCAGATCAATGTCTGCCCTGTCTCCTTCCGCCACGCGGGCCAGGACCTCGCCCGTGGCTGGGTTGTAGGTCTCGAAAGTTTTGCCGGAAACCGCATCAACCCATTTGCCCCCAATCAACATCTTCCGGGGTTTGGCGACGAACTCCCTAACACTGTTTTGTATCTGCGGCATTACCGTGGTTGCCACGTCTCCTCCTGCCTAAACCAGCTTAAACCTGAAATAACTTCTTTGCGCGCTTCGTCATTTGCGCACCCAGCCATCGTGATTCTCAGGCTTGCGGATCGCAGGAATCGTCTTGGAGTTGCTCATGCTCTGATCTCCCTGAATCTGAGGAACGAACCCCGCCGTCATCTGGCGGAATGGATAGCCGAGGTGGGACTTGCAGTGCGCCCTCGATTGAAGTTTAACTCTGTTTCTCAGCAAACTCAGGAACTGCGCTGCCAGCCAAGGCGCTACCACGTTTCGCCCGGTTCACTTTTCCTGTATCGATTCAAGGTATCGGTTCAGATTGGCAATGCGCATCTGAAGCAGCTCTTCATGTCCCTGGCTCATTTTCCAGAACACGGGGCCCCAGACGGGCATGTCCTGATCGCCATGCGCTACGAGCTTCGTCTGCCCGCGAAGAATGCTGGTTACCTTATCCGAGGGGTACTTCCCGCCATTTTGCCTGGCCAACGTGGTCAGATCGGCCGGAGCCTGCTTCAGGGCGCTGGCAGCCGGGCCATCTCCCTTGGCGTCTTTGCCATGGCAGGAGGTGCAGTAACTCATGAACATTTCCTTACCCGAAGCAGGCGAGGTGGCGGGTGCCGTCGTGTGCTTTACACTGGGCGTTGCCTCCTGCGCCGCGGAAACAATCCCTCCTGTGAGCGCCAGCGCGACCAGGCAACTGAGACGTCGAGATCTCATGAAACCCTCCTCAACAAGAACTATCGAGCAATCTGCCTAGGCGCGCAGGAACGTGCGCCTAAACACTTATATTCCTACCTAAAACTCGAATTTCACTGAGAACTGTAGCTGCCGCGGATTGAACGCTGTGCGCGGCACTCCGAAGTTCGTATTGGGCGCCGCCGGGATGAACAAACAGGTAACCCCGGTAGGGAAGCACGGATCAATCGGGTTCGTATTGGGAATCGGCGTAGTCGCAAAGCTCCCGACAAACGACGGAACAATGGTTGTGACATTGCCTACAGGGCAGGCTACCGAAGACGATCCCTGCTGGATGGCCCGAGTCAAGGCATCGTTGTAGTGTCGTGGGACACCTCCACAAAACACGGGTGAGCCGTACACGCTGGTCACCTCATCATAATTTGCCCGGTTGAGCAGGTTGAAGACATCAAAGGCCGCAACCAAGGTCAACCGCTCGTTGATGTGCACGTTCCGTGTTACTCGCAGGTCCCAATCGTATTCCGGATCGCCGGTGTAAGTGTTGCGCGAAATCATGGTCTGGCAATCTTGCACAGAGGGACATGAGCCCGGCACGAACACCGAGCCGCCGACGCGGTCCGTGGAGCCACCTGCGACATCGTTCAGGGTGTTACTGCCGTAAAAAATCGTGAAAGGCCGGCCCGATTGCAGGGTGACGATATTGCTCAACTCAAAATTCCGCAACGGCCCACTCCTCGGCGCAAGGGCCGTTAAGTTGGCCACCAATCGATGCCGGACATCCTGGTTGGAGTTCGCACGCTCCGCGGCATAGTCAAACTGGTTCGGCGGCAGGTTTATGAAAGTGGTGAAGTTGCCGTTGTCGATGGTGTGGGAATACGTATAATTGGCAGTCAGGTTGAAATGACTGACCCGTTCCATCACGGTGAGGCTTCCGCCATGGTAAATGGCGTTCGCGACATCGTTGTTGTAGTCCTCGAGGCCACTGCTGACAGTTCGCAGGCCGGAACTGGCAGCGCCCGCAAAGAACGGTCCCAGGCCGGCGATGGCGCCAGTCCCAAGGGTCGGTGTTCCCGTGCACGGCGAGAGAGTGCCGTTAGCGTTGAGCCATCCCGGTACCCATTCCGGAGGGCCGCCGGGAAAGATCGGCGTGGGGTCAGTAGGAGGTCCCGGCTTAGTCGTGCCGACCGGGCAGGGAACATTGAGGTTGTTCCCGCGAACCAACTTGTGGGCCTCGACGAACAAATAGCTAAGATTGACTGCGAAGCCCCGACCAAACTGATGATCAATCTCCAAACTACCTTGCTCGGCGTAAGGTGTACGGGAGTTGTGGTCCATGCCACCCTCGCCAATGCCGCAGGCCCCGGTCGTTGAGCAAGTGCCGGCCATCGCGACAGAAGGGAAAGCCGTATTGTAGGCTCCCGTTTTTATGATGTTGGCTGCAAGGCAAGGCGCCTGCGGAACGCCCGCGCAGGGTGAGCCGGGAGCGCCGAGCGTTGCCGGGTCTGCCAGGAGCTGGTAACCCTGCCCAGCCTGACCCAGATTAGACATGATATTGGGAAATTGTTGGGGAAGAATTCCGGCGGCGTTGCAAATGGCGGCGATGCCCGAAGGCGCGTGATTGTCGCATTGATAGCCTGCCACGATCTTTTGCGTATTAGGCACGAAGAAGAAGGTCAGATTTTGGCGGTCAAAGAAAATCCCATACCCGGCGCGAATCACCGTGTGGGACGTGGGAGCGTAGGCAAGCCCAATACGCGGCTGAAACTCGTTGTAGTCATTGTTCACGAATGCCGACAGGCCGGTTTCCACATCCCATCGCAGGCCATAATTCAGGGTAAATTTGGGAGTCAGCTTCCATTGATCCTGGGCAAAACCGCCCCAGTATCCATGGTTGATATCCCGCCTGTAGGCGTTAAAGAATTGGGGAGGGTAGGCGTTGGCCCAGGTTGAATTTGGGAATCCGCCGCCGTTGAGCGGATTGGCCGTGGTGACGGTCGGAACGCACGGAGTAGAGCCGGAGGAGTCGCCGCCGCAGGCAGAGGGAGCAGTTGGTAGCGGTGTGCCCGCGTACATAAAGACGACACCATTGTCTTCAGGAACGGCACACCCGGCGGAGGAACCAGCGAGGCCCGTACCCAGGATCGGATACTTAGCACCGTAGGCCGTGTTGAAGTACTGGGCAAAATCAGTGAAGCAGGAAATGCCGGGTATGAGCAGGCGAGTGGGCGTGAACCCGGGATAGACTTCCAAGCTGCTCAGCCAGTTGCCGTCAACCCCAAATTTCGCGAGGTGATTGCCCTTGACCCAGGATATGGACTCGGAGAGCTGGACCCGGGTTTCGTAGAGCCGGTCGTTCGTTCCGAAATTGTGACCCAGTTCAAGATCGTTCAGGATGCTGAAGTCCGGCTGGCCTGTGGCTCCAGGAAAGTTGTAGTGGCGCTGCGCGAATTGGACGAGGACGGTGTTGACCAGATTGGGTTTCAATGACGAGTTGATGGTGCCGACGACGGCCTGGTCGCGAGTGAAGAGATTGCGGCCGCCGCTGGGCACACCGATTCCGCCGCCATCAAGCGTGTTACCCACCAGTTCGTTAAGCGAGCGTACGTCTTCGACGTTATAGCGAAGTGCAAGGCGATTATTCGTGGTCAATTGATGATCCACCCGGGCAAAGCCAAAGTCATCGTTGCCCGTCTTGAGAAAGCCTTGCAGGAACCCAAAGGCTTGGCCCTGGGTGATATTGGCCGGATTGCCGGCAAAGTTGGGCAGGCATGTGCGGACCGCGCCAAGGCAGCCCTCGGGAGCCAATCCCATGAGCGCCTTGGCCTGGTCAATCAGCAAAATGTTCTTGACCAGGTCGGGCGGGTAAACCGGGGACTGGGCGCTGCGTTTGCCCTCATAGTTGACATAAAAGAAAGTTTTGTCCTTGGCAATGGGACCACCCAAGGCAGCTCCGAACTGATTTTGCCGAAGTTGATGTGGCAGCGGCGGAGGTTGCAGCGGTGAGTGCGCATCGAAGGCGCTGTTTTGAAAAAACTCGTAGAGCGACCCGTGCAAATTGTTAGTGCCCGACTTGGTCACGATGTTGACGATTCCACCCACCGCCCGGCCATATTCCGCGCCAAAGCTGTTGTTGACGACGCGGAACTCCTGCACAGATTCCTGGGGCGGCGTGGCGCGCTGAATGCCGCTGGCGGAGTTGACGAAATCCGCTCCGTCCACCGTGATCTCATTACTGAAGGAACGCATCCCGCCAAATGAGATTTGCGTCACCTCAAACTCGGTGAAAGTTGTCCCCAGGCTGGTGCGGCTCGAAGCCACGCCGGGCGTGAGCAGCGCAAAATCCGTAAACACGCGATTGCTAATGGGTAACGACTCAATCTGCTGGGTTTCTACGACCTGGCTAATCTCGGTTTTGGTGGGCTCGATGAGCGGGGCTTCCGTGGTTACAGTGACGACCTCGGAGGTCGTCGCAACCTTCAGCGTGGGGCTGATAGTGGCGACCTGGCCGACAGTCAGTGTAATGCCAGTCTGCTGATATTTGGCGAAGCCGGATGCGGTGATTGTCAGCTCGTATTTCCCCGGAGGAAGGTTGGGTACCGCGAAAAAGCCAGTGGTATTGGTGGTTGCCTGAAAGCTCTGGTTGGTGTCAAGATCGCGCACAGTCACCTGCGCGTTAACCACCACGCGCCCACCAACGTCCACGACGGTACCGTTGAGTTGGGCGAAACTAAGGGCGCCTTGAGCGACCGCCAATGGCGCAGAAGTGGCAAGTAAAACGAGAAGGCAAAGAACAACACCCCACAAGCGTGTTCTCATAAGATCCCCTTCCTGAGCCGAATCCTGTTCAATACCTGAGAGAAGACACGATCAGAGAGCGCGGCTGGCAGCCCAGCCGGTACGAGATCTTAAATATAAAGTACAGCCACTGTCCTTCTGCTGAGAAAACCCGCCAATCATTACTATGATCCAATGCATACTGTCAACTCAAAAATGTATACAGGAATCGAGATTGCTCGTGCGTTTTGGTTGAACTTAGACGAAGGGATCAAACTTGCTGTATGCAATCAGCGATTAGCGGATTCCCGTCACGGCCAGCAGTTCCCCCAGGCTGCGCAAGACGCGATCTGGCCTTCTTCCCGGAGGTTGCTTGGCCCAATCGCCTGCTTTCAACATGCCAGTGGTCACGCCGAACCCCACGGCGCCGCCTCGCCGGGCCATAATGATTTCGACTAGAGGATCGTCTCCGACAACCCCAACCTTGCTCATCGGGATGCCCAGCCTTTTCGCTACCAACCTCAGTGCGTGGAGTGAGGGTTTCCCGGTGAGAATCATGGGTGCGCGTGTGACCCTGCGTACCGCCGCCGAGATCGCGTAGGAGTAACCCATGGTCTTGCCGCCCGCAGTGGCGAAAAATGGCACGTCCGAAGCCACATAGAGCTCCGCCCCATTCCAGATAGCCTTCGCGGCGGCCTCGATGTCTTTCATGCGGCAGCCGGGATGCCACCCAATGTAGACGGCATCGACTTGGTCAGAGCCTTCGTCGTTAGGGAAAACCGTTTGGATTCCCGCCTGTACCAGAGGCTGTCCGACGCCAGGGGTCCCTAACACCAGAACTCGCTCGACGCCCCGGCGAGGCATAAGGTCCGCGGCCACACTGGAAGGGTTAAGGAGAGCATCATCGCAGATGGGCAGGCCGACAGCGCGCAGTTTCGGCGCCTGTTCCGAGGCGGGGTAATGCGTTCCATTGGTGACGACAACAAAAGGAATGCTGCGTGCTTTCAGCTCGCTAAGTATCTCAACGGCGCCGGGGAGCACTTGATAGCCACTGAAGGAACGATCAGTCAAGACCAAAGTGCCGTCGAGGTCGAACAAGAAGCCCTTTACGGGTTTGAGCCTTTCGGTTTTGCTACGGCTAGATCTCCTAACGCTGGATTTGCTGCGGCTCGTTCCGCTAGGCCTGCTTCTGCGTTTCATGCTTACGCCGTTCGCCGCGTCGGCGCGCCTTTCAGCTCCAGCCGAAAGCCAGGTTTTTCAACCGACAGGCGTGCGATATCTCGGCGGATGGCAAGCCGGCGAAGCAACTGCAGCACCGGGGCAACGTCCGGATTGTAGGTCTGCGTGCCAGGCCCAGCGGCTTTCATGGCGTCGACCTGTCCGCCTGGCATGGTTGCACGAAGCAGAAATTCCTCGTCACTGAGTGTCGGCCCGATTCGCTTTCGCAACTCGGCAAGAGGCGGCATGCCCGGCTCCTGGCGAAGCTCGTAAGTTCTGGGCAGGGAATCGATACGGTCCATCACCTCCGGGGCAATCGGCAGGCTGGGCTTTCCGAACCGGCCCAGGGTGTAGCGAATCAACTCATCCGCCACAACCGCGTATCGCTCTTGCCGCGTTACGTTCATGACCGCCTGGGTGAGCAGCATCTGCGAGAAGGGTGTCATCACAATCGGCCAGCCTAATTCCTGACGCACCCGGCCTAATTCTTCGATGACGGCTCCTTCCAGGTGTGCGAGCCTGCTTTCGGCCAAGTGCCGCCGCATGGTGCCGGTCATGCCCCCGGGTAACTGATGATGGAAGTATGCGGCATCAAAAGCCTGCGGGCGTCCGGCAGAAAGTCCTTCCGCCTCGGCCAGGCGGGTGAAATAGCGGCCAACTTCAGCCAGGGCCTGATCGTCAACGTCGATCTCGTGCCCAAGTTCGCGCAGATTGGCCACGACGCGTTCGGCCGGAGGATTGGATATGCCGTCACTAGCCGCACCCGACGCGCACTGAACCGTTTCTACGCCCCACTCCGGCGCATCCATGTAAACCAACTCGCCGAGACCGATGGTGCAGTGGGAATGGAGCTCCAACGGCTTGTCACCAGTCGCAGCCTTGACCGCCGGAATCATGGTGCGCGCGCGCAGCGGCGTCAGAAGCCCCCCGGGGTCTTTGACGTAAAGCGCATCTATGTCTCGACTGGCAGCAAGTTTGCGGGCGCGTTCTACGTAGCGCGCGTCGTCGTCGATGGGGCTGATCGTAAACACCAAGGCCGCGACGACATACTCGCCGCCAACTTCTTTGATCATTCGCGCGCAGGCGATGGCGGAATCGGCATTATTCATCGGATCAGCCAACGCGAAGCGGCGGATCCCGTTTTTCACCAGAGTCGCGAACGCCAGCTTCATGAATTCGGGGCTGGCCGTTTCCCAGGAAATGAAGCGGAATCCGGTGGAGAGAAATTGCAGCGGCGTATTCGGCGTGGCCTTCGCCATCAGTCGAGTTCGCTCCCACGGGTCTTCCTTTTTGTAGCGGACAGCGACGCCCATGTGCGTGGAGGTAATAAAGTCGATGGCCTTGAAACCCACGCGGTCCATGACCGGCGCAATGGTCAGAGTTTTCGCCGTGTCGATGCCAAGCGCCGCCCAAAGACTCTGGTTGCCGTCTCGAAGCGAAGTCTCGACAATTTGAATGTTTGCCACGGCTCAAGCCTCTGGACGCACGCGCATCAGAACTTGGCCATACTCGACCGCTGCGCCATTCTTGACCAGAATTTCAACCACCTCGCCTTTCACGCCGGCGCAGACGGTGTGCATCAGTTTCATGACTTCGATGATTCCGACCACCGTCTGTTCCGCAACCTTCGATCCCGACTTTACGAACGGAGGCTCGCCCGGCTTGGGCGCGACGTAGAAGATTCCAAGCAGAGGAGCTGCGATTTCCAGCAGGCCCGGTTCGGATGGCGGCTTGATTCGCGGCTGCAGCAGTGAATTGGGCGGCGTGGCTACCGGCGGCGCATTGGAAAGCTGCGGCAGCGCAGACCCACGCTGGAGGCTTAATTTGACACCATCCATCTCAAGCGTCAATTGATCGAAGCTTGATTCCTCGAGGATGCGCATGATCTCGGCCACGTCTTTGGCCGTGAGCGTCAACGGCGGCCTCCAAAGATGTTCATCACGTGCTCAAGGGGGTTCGGCGCCGGTCTGGCAACCGGGGCCTTGTCTTTCTCAGACCATACGGTCTCGGGGCGGCTCTGAAGCAACACAATGTCTCCTGAGCGATCAATTGCCCATTCGATATCCTGGGGCCTCCGGTAATGACGTTCAACTTTGCGTCCGATTTCCGCCAGAGTTTTGAGCTCGCCGTCGTTAATCGAGGGCGCACCCCGAAGCGCTTCCGGCGTTTCTATGTGCTTGATCCCGCCGTTCTCCTCGGGCACGTGTTGTATACGCTTGTCGGAAATATCCCGGACTGAAATTTGTCCGGTAATTTTGCCAATAACGAAGCGATCCGGAGTGACTTCGCCGCTCACCACCGCAGAGCCCAGACCCCATGCTGACTCGATTGTGATTACCGAGCGGTCTCCGGTCAGCGGGCTGCGCGTGAACATCACTCCGGCTGAGCGCGCATCAACCATCTTTTGCACGACGACCGCAATCGCTACTCCGTTTTCTGGGGTGCCGTCTTTTCGGCGATAGGACATCGAAGGAACGGAGTAGAGGCTGGCCCAACACGAGCGCACGTATTCCAGAACAGCTTCGGCACCCTTTACCCAGAGATACGTGTCCTGCAGGCCAGCGAAGCTGGCCTCCTCTGAATCCTCAGCTGTAGCCGAGGAGCGCACTGCCAATGGCCAACGGAGGTCCGGGCCACAGAGCTCCGCATGCGCCGCCACGATATCCGCGCGAACGTCCGGTGGCAACGGCGCGCTCTTGACGCGCGCGCGAACTTCCTGGGAAAGCAGCCGAAGTCCTCTCAGGTCCTGCAGAGACAGTGCGTCCACACGCGAGCGGACCGGGTTTTGCTTCTCCAGTTCGGCCAATACGTGTTCGAACCCACGGGTTGTTATGACAAAACCAGGTGGCACCGCGATACCTGCGCGGGTCAACTCGCCTAATGAACCGCCCTTGCCTCCAACCATGGGGCAATCGGCGAGCGTGATATCGGCGAACCAACTGATGTTAGCGGTAGCATGCATCGTCGCTGTTGAGTTCAGGCCGTTCAATTCCGGAGTTTAATCGCAGCTGCTCAAATGTAGAGCTGTTTGTTTATCGGAATGGCGTGCTCGCGGCAGTAGCTCTCGTAGTGATTGATGAACCACCACACATCGACCGTTTCGACGAAATTACCGTTGTCGTCGTAGAACTCGAGAGGTCCCTGCAGCCAGCCAAACAGCTTGACGCCCTTCGGATTGTCGCTCACCAAAGTGTGAACGAGACCCGGCGTTTCGTAGATAAAGTTGCCCGGTCCGGCAACCCAATCGTATTCGAGATAGCGGGCGCTGCCCTCCAGGCAGACCATGACGACTGTTCCGCGGTGCTTGTGTGTGCCGATCACGCCAGCCGATTTTATCCACAGAATGTTGCTGAAAATGTTATGGCGAGTATCGAAAAGAAGATGGCGGATTGCCGCATTGGGGCCGAATGGCACCCATGGACTCTCTTGTTCTGAAGAGCCGACAAACGTGCCCGGTATGCCGTGCCGCTTGATCACGTCCGAATAGGCTTCGGGTATGTCCACCATTTTGTACGCGGTGGACGGCGGAGCGGTCATTCTCGTAAGGGTCGATGTAGTCATGGTGTATGCCTCCTCATGCGGCTTCGCCGCGCTACTGCTCACTGCCGAATCTGCTGTCGTTCAGAATTACCAATCCACACGCAAACGCCGACAATGACAGAAAACCATTACTGCAGAATCGTCACCACGCCCCTGCCGCCGTCCACGCGAATGCGCTGACCGTCTTTGATCTTCTGGGTAGCTGTGCCTGTACCCACAACTGCCGGCAAGCCGTATTCCCGTGCAACGATCGCAGCGTGGCTCATCGAGCCGCCGATATCTGAGACGGCTGCCGCAATCTTCTGAAAAACCGGCGCCCAGCTCGGGTTGGTAACGTGGCAAACCAAAATGTCGCCGCGGCGCAGGCGATCAATTTCGTCCACCGTCATCACCACGCGGGCGATGCCGTCGACTACACCGCTGGAGGCGGCGAATCCTTTGATCTCATTGGAATCTGGCTTCTCGCCAGCGGCCAGCCACACCTCCAGATTTTCGCGGGTAATGCCCCATAGCATGACAATGGCGGGATCATCAATGACATCGGGCACGGGGCCCAGCGCTGGAGGAGTTTCGTGCCTGGCCCATTCGGCAATCGCCGCTTTGCGCTCATTCACAATCGGCGTCCAGCGCGCGGGTCCGCGTGGCGGCGATCCGTTCGACCACGAGGTCATCAGATCGACAATCGCCGCCTCCACTTCATAGTGAGTCAGGTGGAAGATGTCCTCGGCATTGGGGAAAAAACCGTATGCCGCCAAAAGCGCCCCGAATTCGCGAATCTTGTTAAAGAACAGATTGGTATACCAATGCTCACAATAAAATTTGTGCCCTTCAACGTAGGGGAATACGCGATGCGCAAGCTGAATCATCTGGTCATAGGCGGCGCGCTCTTCATCGCTATTGAGGAGGTCGCGGTAATCGTTGATGAGCTGCTGACGCTCCGCCATCAACTTGTCGATTGGCCGCTCCATGCGCTCGCCGGCTTTCACATTTGCGATGTAGCCGGGCAGAGAAGCGAAGGGCATCGAGAGATCGTCGTTCCAGGAACGATGGTAATGATAAAAGCCGTCGCCAATATTGATGTTGAACCACGGGTCGCGCGACTCGGCCAGTTCTTCGAGCCACTTGCTGCCGGATTCGGACCGCTCCAGAGTTTGCATGATATCGCCGGGCACAGCGCCGTCGCGGAAGAGATCCTCCACGCCTAGTTCAATGGCACGTTTGGCGAGACGCCGCAGCTCGTCATCGGGACGGAAAATTTCCGCTTCCATACCTGCCACCATGCGCGCCACGGTCTGATCGCTGATCTCCGGGAATGCCTTCTTGCAGAAATCGAAGAAAGTAAGATAGGCGCCATAACCGAGCAGCAGAAACTCGAAATGATGGTGCCACATGCGGAAATAGCCTTCGAGGGTCTTCTGGTAGACATCGAGGAGATAATGGTTCGACGCGATGCCGCGGCCGGCGCGGACGTGATCCAGCGGCTCGAACTCCGGCAGTGCCAGCTTGGGCAGAGCTTCGGCTGTCCGGATTAACGCCAGCATTTTTTGCTTCCATTGCGCGAATAATTCTTCCCAGTGTTCGTAGTAATAGAAAGCCCGCTGCTGGAATTCATTTGTGCGCCGGGCAATTTCGGCGGGATCAGTTACAGCGTTGCCGCCGATGTAGATCCGCCCATTGATGATGCGATAGTCAATTCCGAGCGTCGTCGGCAAACTGTGTACCCGTGTATTCGCCGCGCCCAGAGCGCAATAAGCTGCTTCCGCGGTGGTAACGTCGAAAGCGCTCATGGGTTCCGGGAAATGCATCGAGTTGTAGAACCAGAATCGCTCATCGTCTTCCTTGCTGAACTGCATGTAATAGGGATAGGCAGCCTGGGCGCGCTCGGTCCCCGCGATCACCTTCAAGGAACTCGGAAGCGGAAAGCATTTCGTGTTGATGGTTGTGCTCATGCTGATCCGATGGCTTCGTTTCGCGCCGAGATTATACCCCGACGCGCAAGGCCCGTTGCAGATGCTTTCGCCAGGATGCACTGCCAATCGAGTTGCAGGAGCCGGCCATCAAGACTATCGCCGCCCGTTTCGTGAAGCACCGAACCCTCGATCCAAAGGCGCGCGGCTTTCGTCGTTGTTCAGGTGAACGAATTTCTTCAGGAGTTGCATAAACACCTTCTGCTCTTCTCTGTTCAGCGCCTGAAGCAGGCGGCTCGCCAGAACCGCGCTGCGTGGAACAAGTTTTTTCAGGAGGGTCACTCCTTCCGGTGTGAGATGAAGTAGCCGAAAGCGCTTGGTCTTCGTAGCCATCATCCGGCGGACCAGACCTCGCTCCTCCAGCCGCACCGCAAGATCGGCGGCGGTGGAAGTGTCGAGGGCACAAAATTTTGCCAGCGTCACTTGATCAATCCCAGGGTGTTCCT
>JASHSL010000462.1 GCA_030040855.1 Terriglobales bacterium | reverse complement strand
TGGCTCATTGGAACGGGCGTCCTGGAGGACCCACCGGCGTCTCCACCACTGCGCTGTTTGCCATGCGGCTTTGCCGCAGTCTGTATGACACGGAGGGGGGTCTCTGGGCGTGGCTGATCGATACCAGCGCAGATATCATCATCCTTATCCTTGTCCTTGTCCTTGTCCTTGTCCTTGTCGCTGTTCTGCTCCACATCGGATAGCAATCAGCCTCTCGAGCGGTAGACCCTGAGTTGGGTTCGAGCGATAGAACTGCTTAGGTGGCGGGTTTGCAGTGTTGTGCAGTGCATCGGAACTCTATTCCATCGTGACCATCGCAGGTTACTAAAGTCTTAGTACTGCCGAGCCGAGTGGGCTGGATTGACAAGCGTGCGATTCAAGCGCAGACTGCGCTACAAATCGGTCGCTAAGGAGTTGCAATTCTTCGCAGCGGAAATTCATAGGCAATCAGGAAAGGAGCCCTCCCTATGTATAACTACCTGCAGCAGCTTTGGACCAACGAAGAAGGGCAAGACATCGCCGAGTACGCGGTGATGCTTGCGGTCATTCTGGTGCTCGTCGTGGGCACGGTTAGCTTGATCGGTGGCAATGCCAACAACGCCTTTTCCGCCGTAGCCAGTTCTCTTGCTCAATGATCGCAGATCTGCGGGATCGCGGCTGCTGCATGGGCAAGGTGGGTTTCTAACAGACATTGTTCGTAGAAATTCAGGCGAAGAATGACCGCTTTCGCCCAGAAACAATGACGAATTCGGCCACCTCCGTGAGGCGTTAGGTCCAAGAACCTTGGCCATAGTGAATCACGCAGGGGTCGAATGGCGGCGGCGAAACGAACGCAAGCCCTGCGGGGACTCTCTCTTGTTGTTGAGCAAGATGGTGAACCCGGTCGAACTGGGGAGCGAAACCGGTTTGCGACGACCCCGGCAGCCGACTACCTCTTCATTACACTGAGTGTGATGGTGGACGGATATTGCGTTGAGTGATGGACCTCGTTGTGAGCGATCACAGGTTTCGATTCGTTGTAGTTGTTGCCGCCGGTATTGAGGTTGCGATCGAAGCGGGGAAAGTTGCTGCTGCTGACTTCGATTCGCAACTGGTGGCTTGCCTCAAAATAATTGCTGGTTTGCATGGGCTGAAATGAGACTTTGTAGACCTTGCCCTTGTCCATCCACACTGGCGGCTTGGTATAGCCTTCGCGGTAGCGCATGCGCTGAATGTTCTCTTCAATGTTGTAGGCCGTGCCGTCGGGCAGAACATCGATGACCTTCACGGTGAAGTCCGTGTCCTTCGCGTCACTCGAGACGTAGAGCGTCACATCGATCGCCCCAGTCACCTCCATGCCTTCTTTGAGCGGCCCTATGCTGTAGACCAGCACGTCAGCGCGACTTTCCTCGGCGCGCTGATCAAGCGCCCCCGGTTTGTACTCGGACTCCATGCAGCAGAAACCTCCACCGTGGGTGGGCACCGGATTCATGGGATTGTAGGTGAACTTGTCGGCGTTATCTTCCGCCGGCGCCGCAGTCTGTAGCGTTCCATCTCCATTCAGCGAATTGGCGTGCCCGCCGCTGGCTAGGTAGTAAGTCACGAGCTTGCCCCCCTGGGGCGGCCATGTGTCCGACGACTGCCACTGGTTGCTGCCCATCGTGTAGTAGCGAACTTTGGGCGTCTTGGCGAGCAGGCCGTTATCCTCGCCTTTGAGGAAATGATCGAACCATCCGTAGGTAAACGCATCGTAGTCGAAGCGCGCATCGCCCATGTCGCGCTCGCCGACGACCGTGTGTTCTGAGGCGCGGCTGTAGGCACAGTGCGCAACCGGCGCGATGATGGCGTATTGCTGGTCCGCCACCTCGGGGCTCGCGGTCTTGCGAACGTAGTTGTAGGCCGCCAGATTCGGGGCCACGCTGACGTCATACCACGTCATCAACCACGCGCCCGGGATGTTGATGAGCTCGCTGTCATTCCACAATCCTCCCCTGTACCAGGAGGGATCGTTGGGAGTACGCATGATCATGCCCGGCGCGCCGGAAGGTGTGGTGTCAGCAAAGATGCCGTGTGGCGCGCCCACGGCGGAATAGATTTCACTCTCCGGCAAGTGCCAGAGCGCCTTGGACCAATCCTGCGCAGGCGGATGCGCAACCAGATCGTAAGACTTCGCCGCCGTGACCAGAGCTTCTTGCGACATACCGGGGGGAAAGGTTGGCCGGCCGTCCTTGACCAAGAGCCCGGAGTCGTAGAGCCAAGTGCCAAACAGCATCTGCACGGCGCCGCCGCGAAACCAGTTGCCTTGCTCGTAAAACGGACCGACGCGCCCCAAGCCGGCGCCGAAGCTCTCCGGGATAAAAGTGGCGAGCGCCTTGTTCCCCCGCGCGGCCACAGCCAGTTGCCACTCCGCCGTCGACGAACAACCGATCAATCCAACCTTGCCCGATGACCAGGGCTGCGAGCTCATCCAGTCGAGTGCGTCGTCAGCGTCGGTAAGGGGCACGCCGAGGATGTCGTAGTCGCCTTCAGAAAAATAGCGGCCACGCTCGTTCATCTCGATGAAGACATAGCCGCGCTTCACCGCCTCGAGCACTCTTGACATATCGCGCGGTGCACCGAGCTCAATGTCCCAATAATTGAAGTTGTACGGAGTACGCACGAAGATGATGGGATATTTCTTCGATCCATCCTTGGGCCGGTAAACATCGGCTTGCATGCGCCGGCCGTCACGCATTCGCACCATCACCTTGCGCTCGATGATGGCGATGGATTCGAGTTCTTTTTCCGTAGCGTTGCGGATTGCCCTGGTGGCGGCATCCTCTTGTCGGACTTGTGCATGAACGAGAGTTGTGACACCCGTGAACACTGCGATGCCACAGATCGACAAGCACGCCAACTTCGCAGCTTGATTCATTCCGGCCTCTCTTGTTGAGGACGAACTGCTATTCCGCGGAGATACTATAACGCAAGGCGCACGGCCAACAGGGTGAGCTGAGCGGCGAACCCGGCAAAGATTCCTAGCCGCCGTGCATTGCTAAGGGCAGATCACGATAACGTAATGATTCCATCGCAGAGGAAATTGTGGTGTCAGCCACGATCCTCGGCAGAGTAAAACTGCGGTACAGAACTGGGTGAGTGGGAGGCGTCGAGCGGGCTTTAGCGGATGAGACAGCGCAAGGCAGGCGTTGCAGCCAGATACTTCGAGGGCTGATCCATGGGAGCGTCGCGATTGTGCCCAACGCCCCATATCCCGACCCAATCGCCGGTACTGATTTGGACGGAATTGCGGTTACGCCATAGCCTGCAGTGAGATGTGACCTAGCTTGATCGCACAGCGAAAGGTAGAACGAATGCCACCCAGGCTCGCGAACGCAGCCCCTCTTACTGGTTCTTCGGCTGCGACATGCTGAGCCAGTTTCCGAACGGATCCTTCAATACGGCGACCACGCCAAAGAACTCATCTTTCGGTTCGGAGACAAATTCCACGCCTTTGGCCTTGTACTCTTCATAGGTCTTGCGGCAATCGGCGGTCTGAAAAACGCCGGCGCTGAACCATCCTTTCTTTAAGAGTCCGGCCATCGCCTCCACATCTTTCTTTGTACCCTCTCCGGCATCGCTGCCCTGCCTTTTGCCGAACTCGCCGCCGCTGCCCACCTTCATCAAGGCGATCTCGATTCCCGCCTGTCCCTTGGGAGCGACCGTCAGCCAGCGAAAGCCGCTCGGTGAAGAGTAATCAGCCCTGAGTTCAAAGCCCAGCTTATCTACGTAAAAGTCCTTGGCCACATCCTGATCGAGAACGTAGATAGTGGTGTGTGACATCTTCTGAATCATGCGTTTCTCCTTCGATGGAGAGAATAGCAGCCAGTGGCGGCGGGCGCTTCTTGATTCTTGCTGTTTTCAGGAAGATCGTAAGCACGCAGGGCATCCGGTAGACCTCAGAACACCAATCACACCCTTGCTCAGCCTGAACCCAAGAGAAACTTCACGAATTGTCATTCAATCGCAAGCGCCTGAAGAAAACATTCCGGAATCATGAGCACTTTCCACGGAGCGCGGTATCCGAAGATGCGGCGGACCTGCCGCTGGAACTCGATAGGGCTCCGCCCGTGATATGCGCGGAACTTCGACGAGAACGCTCCCAGGCTCTCGTAGCCGATTTCGAGACACACGTCGGTCACGGTGCGTTCGGAAGCGAGCATCTGCCGCGCCGTAGCCATCCGTAGCCGGGTCAGGAAATCGTGCGGAGTTTCGCCAAATGTCGCGCGAAACAAGCGATGGAAATGGAACTTGGATAAGCACGCTTCGCGCGCCGCCTGCGCCAGTAGGATGTGGGAAGTATATTCGGAAGCCAGCAAGTCGCGCCCGCGGCAGAGGCGACGGAAAGTGTCGTCATCAAGGATTTGTCCCACGACCGAATGATACTATCTCTCTCATTTTTTGGGCTGGAGGATCCAAATGACGATGGGAGCTAAACCATTGAGAAGATGGCGGAACTTGGTCGGGATCGAACCGACGACCTCTTCCAAGCCATTTAATCCCTATTAACAAATACAACAACTTATGAGAGCTCAGAACGTCTTTTAGCAGTCGAGTCGCTGACCCGAGCCTTGTACGTTCCGATTAGGGGAAAGCTTCATGTTGCAGGGAGATTGCAAGCAGGCACCAAGCGGCATGAGGCAGCCACTGCTCCTGCCATCTCCAATCATTGTCAGCGCCGGTCTGCCTGTAGGTGAGATTGAAATCGATGTCATCCTCATCGCGAAATCCGCTGGTGATTCCATTTGAGATCCCGCCCGGGGCGTTGCTGAACTCCCAAGAATCAAAGAACATGTACTGCGGGTTGTTGCGGCCGACGCCGTAGAGCATTGAGGTGTCAAAAGGGTTCAGACCGAGAATCCAATTTAGCTGGTTGAGAGAGTAACCTTGCAGTGCCGCATAGAGCTGCGGTTTCTCTTTGAAATGCACCGCGGCCAATTTCGCGGCAGTGGCCAAGGAAGCCAAGCGCGCGTTTTCGCCTTGCCACCATGGCGCGGCGTCGGAATTATGCGGAAAGAAAAAACTGGTGTGGCGGTTGCCGCTTTTGTCTTGCACGAGCTGGCGGGCGTATCCGAAGGGATTCGTGACCTCGTCGGTAACTCTCATTTCCGCACGCAGAGATCTTTCGACCACCTCCAGGACCTGCTGCCGATTCTCTCCATCCGTAATTTCTGCATAGTAGAGCAGGCTGACGACGGGGAATCCCGCGTCGGAGGCGTGAAAGAAGGGGCGATCGTGATCATCGGCGCGCCAGTAATCATGATAGTTGCCACTTGAGATCAAGCGTGCCATAAGGCTTTTGGCGCGGTGGTCCGCTGCCGCTCTGTATCGCGCTTGCTGCGTGACCCGGTAGAGCTCGGTCGCCGCCGTCAAAGCGCAATAATCATCGACGATGTTTTCTTTGCCGTCGTTAACCATCTTGATATTGTTTTTTTCGAGGAAGTCGAAGGCCTCTTCCGCCGCTTTGCGATAGTCAGATTTGTGGAATTCTCCATACTCCGGATAACTGCTGGCCATGGCCAGAGCCGCGATTGCGACGCCACCACCGGAGCGGTAGCTGACCTCATATTCCAGATCGTTGTTGGCCTGCTCTACCAGCTCGGGCGGTTCCTGGGTGCTGGACTGGTAGATGCCAAACTTCTTCATTTCTCCCGCTACTTTTCGTTCTTCGGGAATCTGCTTCACGCCGCCGGTTGAAATCGAACGGTAAAACGAGCCAGAAGGATCTTTTACCCGGACCAGGTAGTCAGCGCCGAAGCTTGCTTCATCTAGCAAACGGCCTTCGTAGCGAGCGAAGTTCGGGTCTTGGCGAAGTTTCAGCTGATCGTAGCTCTTGAGCAAGGAATACACGGCGAGGGGAATCTGTTGCGGGTTGAAGTACGTGGAAAAGGACAGATGCGAGAGGTGCTTGCCGTAATCACCGGTCGCGTCCCACCAGCCTCCGTGGGCATCGAGCGTACCTTGCTTGTGTCCGTCGAACCTGAGATGCCGATCCGCTTGATCGAGGCGGCCAGAGCTGCGCTCATTCTTGAAGTAATAAATCATGTCGGAAAGCGTGTTGCGCTCGAGAATTAAGCGCTGCACATAAAATGGAAAGGATCGCACCGGACCGCTACTCGATGAGCACTCGAGATAATACTCGCCTTCGCGCTTGAAGGAATCGAAATCCGCGGTCCAGAAGTACCAGTCCCGCCATCTTTTTACGGACCCCGCAGCGTGTATCGGTACATCTGAAACCACCTGACCATCAGCATAAGTTTTTAGGGCACAAGACGAGACATTGTCGCCGGGTTGGCCCAGGATCACCGCGTGTTTGGGACCGTCAGGATCGTATCCGAGGTGATTCGTGAGAACTTTCAGGTTCGAGCCATGCGCTTCCAGAGCAAAGACCAGGAAGCAAGTAAATATCGGTAGGTACGATTTGAAGCACTGCATCGGAGTACCTCAGAAAATACGCTTTCTTGTTCTCTACATTGCTGAGCCTTGGGTGCTTGGACCGTTTCCCCAAGATTTTCCCGGAGTACGCTCCTAGAAGCTGGCGGAAGTTCATAAAGGGTATCGGCGCGAGACCCGAACCATTAGGACTGCGCATATCCGGCTTCACGCCATAAATTCAGTGTCGTCCCTGCCCCAGCCGCCCACTCGTCGCTCCTCGCCGCTGAATCTCGGTCAACTCGAAATCAGCGGGCATGCCAGGAAGGGACTCGACCTCTATCTCGTTAAGCTCCGCAACCGTAGTGAAAAGACTCGGGACGCGGTGAAGGCGGCCCGAGTCCGTTAGTCATTTCGTCGGCGTTGGATCGGTGTCAGGACGCGGATTGAAGTCGGGAGGAATCTGGTTGACGATCCCCTTCGCACGATCGGTGGTAATGATCCCCAGGTCTGCGCATCCGTATCCCGTCTTTTGAGGCAGATTGTGGACGTAGTATTCAGGAACCTCCACATAATATGGCGGCAACGGAGCAGCTACGCCGGTTAGCCGCAAAGCACTGAAAGCATCGAGCAGATCCGTGACACCTTTGGTGATCGCGTCCTGCGGCCCCAGATCCTTTTGCCCGAATTCCTCTTCCCCGATCTGACGCGCAGAGAGTTCATCGGGCAAGGTCGCCAGCGGCGGCAGATTGAACACTGTGTCGACGAATTTCACTACCGAAGCATGGTTTCCACGATCGTGGGCGACGTAGCGGGTGCGAGCGTAAGGTGAGATGAAAACCAGCGGCACACGAGGCCCGTCACTGATCCACGAGCCGTCCGGACCCGTGACGCGAAGCGGGGGCGGAACATGATCGTAGTCGCCCTCGGAGTCATCATAGGTGATAATGATCGCAGATTGCGCCCAATACGGGCTTGCGGCGATCTGATTGATGGCCTCGGCAACCATGGCCTCGCTGATCTGGGCGTCCGAATAGCCGGGATGCTCGTCGTCTCCCAGAAAGCTGGATAGAACACTGGAGTCCGGATCGACGGGTGTAAGCTTGAAGAGGTTTTGGTAACCCCCTTTAATGTAAAACACACCGCCCTCCTTCGGCAGCGTTTGCTGGGACACCGCGTTGAAGAAGTCCTCTAAACCGTGGAGCTGCTTACGCATTTCCAGGTTGTTCGAGATGTAGCCGAAGTATTGGGGGCCATTGTGGTGAGTGACGTAGGACGCGTGTGTCCCATCCGCCGTCGGAGGACCGATATCAGTAGGCTCCTTGTCGTAGCCCTCCTGATACCAGCCAAACGGCACCGCAGCGCGGCGAAGACCAGAAATGAACCCGATGTCTTCGGTAACGTCGTCCAAGTCACCAACCGGATCCCGATCCGACTTCACCATTCCTTGCAGGTTTTTTCCCAACAGCGTGAGTGGGAGCGTGGCATAGGTCAGATTGAGAGTCCCATATTCCGGGAAGTCCCCTGGGTTTACCGGCATCTTCAGTGCATTGGGCGTCGGGTCGGCGAGCGATCCCCAAAAGGGATCGGGGTCACCTAAGATAGGCACCGTCGGCGCCTCGTCCGGGTGCAGAGCCCATTGGGTTACCCCGCTCTGGGCCCCGATGATGGAGAGATTTCCTGGGGTCGAGGGGGTAATCATCTCCTGAAAGATGTGATCAAATACTACGAACTTGTCGGCGTATCCCCAAAGCAACGGGAGCGTATCGCAATCCTCGTAGGCCATGGTCAATTCCCCAGCTTGCTTCGCCTGCAGGGTGGGGTTCCCCGTGGCAACGTAATCCCTCTCCTCGGTCACTGCAAACATGTCCATCTTAGGCATATCGCTTTGGATGTCCATCTTGGCAATGAGCCCCTTATGCGAATGATCGACGTCATCCGTATCGGCCGCATAGCAGGTGGCGGGCGAGAGCACACCATTAACCGTGGAGAGTGGGCACGTGTCGCTCGGCCCTATGCGGAATGGATGGACGATGCCAATGCTGCCGTCGGTGTTAATGAGTTGCTGGTAAAAACCCGGAGTTTGCGCCGCTGGGCTTGTGAACAGCCCCTCGGCGTTGGGGAAAGTACCAAAGACTGAGTCAAAGGAACGATTTTCCTGGTAGAACACGAACACGTATTTGACTTTTTGCCGCACCAACTTGATCAGATCTGCTGTTGCTAGGTTGGGTTCTTTCTGGGGAGCGATCCAATATTTCTCGACGGCCTGACCGTGTCGGGTGGGTGCTTCCTGTGCCGGCAACAGTGCCAGTGGCAGGAAGGCCACACCGAGGATCAGTCCTGCAAGCAGTCGCTTGAACAGGCGAGACTGCATAAATCCTCCTTCTCGCTCAAAAGCGATAGTTCAGAATCGGCCTCTGGCCGGTTAATTGCGCCGTTAGCTCAACAGGTTGGCGCATTGGCCATTGAATCCTCATGCGAAGCTGCCGGTGGCAACGTCGGCTAGGTGAACTAGGCATGCCGCGCGGCACGGGTTAAACAGATCGCGAGAGAGCCCTTAACACGTCACCCGAGTTCTTTTCCAAATCGGCTGCTGCGGGAGTTGGACGGATTTTGAAAATCCTCTCCTACGGTTTTTTCTGCAGCCATGAGACGGCCTTCCACATGGAAGTAAATATTGTGCATAGGTTCTCATGGCTGAATCGCCAGAGTCGGTGACACCGGTCGCGCCTGCGTGTGACCAGGTCACATTCCTCATTACGGTGTCAACAATTAGCGGCCCTAGACCCGCAACTGGGATCAGGCAGCTGCACCTCAGCTTCTTCGAGCGAATCGGAGTTTCATCAGAAGACGTAAATAGGAAGGGCCACAGCGTCAAACTGTGACCTTTATCACAGACGCATACTGCGAGTCCGCGCCAGCATGGCCAAGGATCCTGATGCTAGAAGATACTTACTCCGCCATGCGGCAAAGCATCGTCAACGGCGTGCCGGAAAGCGCTGCCGGGTTGGCGCGGGAGGCGCTTGTCTCGAGAATTCCGCCGCTCGAGGCAATCAACAATGGTTATGTTGCCGGCATGCACGAGGTGGGCGAGCAATTTGCGCGAGGCCAGATGTTCCTTCCTGATATGATGGCCGCCGCCGAGGCGATGCGCGCCGCGATGGCCGTGCTCGAAGCCGAGCTCACCCGAATCGGTACCGACCGCCCAATGGCTGGAGTCGTGGTCTTGGGCACAACCAGGGGCGACATCCACGAAATTGGGAAAACTCTGGTAGGAACCATGCTCACCGCTCATGGCTTCCGTGTGCAGGACCTAGGAGTGGATGTAGCCGGCGAGAAGTTTGCCGCCAAGGCGATCGATTTGCGCGCGGATATCGTTGGTGTTTCGGCGCTTCTGACTACCACCATGCGCAACCAGAAGGGTGTGATCGAGTCGCTCGAAAAAGCGGGTGTGCGGTCACAGGTCAGAGTGATGGTAGGAGGTGCGCCGGTTACCCGCCGCTGGGCGGAAGAAATCGGCGCTGACGGATACGCAAAAGATGCCATGAGCGCGGTCGCGCTGGCTCAACAATTGATGGAGCAGAAGATGCAAATCTCCGTCAAGGTAGCGGTATGAGGCCGCGATTCCGGCTTCTTGAGAAATCCCTGATCCAACGGGTTCTGACAGAAGCCTTCCAACTCATCGAAGACCCGGGCGTGCGAGTGGCGCCGTATGTATTCGATCTGCTGCGCAGTGCAGGGATCGATGTTCATGAAAGCGTGGCCCACATCCCTGAGACAGTGGCACGCGCTGCGCTGGCAACCGTGCCACGCAGATTTTCCCTCTACGACCGCACGGGGCGGCCCGCAGTGCGCTATGAGGAAGACCAGGTCCACTTTGATCCAGGCTCTTCATGTCTGAATATCCTTGATCCGAAGACGCAGCAACCACGTCCGGCACAGGCTGCCGACCTGGTTCGGCTCGTGCAAGTGACTGAGATGCTGCCGCAGCTTGCCGCGCAGTCGACGGCAATGGTCTGCAACGATGTACCGCAGGAAATCGGTGATTGGTACCGGTTGTTGCTGGTTCTGTGGTATTCGGAAAAACCGATTGTCACGGGCGCTTTTTCGGCCTCCAGCCTGCACACTCTAATCGACATACTCGCGATCGAAGGCGGAGGAACGCGTGAGTTGCGCGGCCGCCCACGCGCGATCTTCGATGTTTGTCCTTCGCCGCCGCTGAATTGGTCTGAGTTTGCCTCGCAAAACTTGGTCGATCTGGCACGCGCGGGCGTACCCGCGGAAATCGTTAGCATGCCGCTTGCGGGCGCAACCGCTCCGGTGACCCTCGCCGGATCCGTCGTGCAGCACGCTGCTGAGTGCATCAGCGGCATCACTATTCATCAACTGGCGCAGCCTGGTGCAGCGATCGTTTGGGGAGCCGCCCCCGCGATATTCGATATGCGTACAGCCAGGACCCCGATGGGCGCAATCGAGACTGCCATGCTCGATGTGGCCTGTGCCGAGGTCGGGAAGTCTCTTGGCGTACCCACCCACGCCTACATGGTGGCCGGCGATGGGCCTCTGATTGACGCACAGGCAGAGATGGAAAGCGGCGTGTCAGCCGTACTGGGCGCGCTCGCGGGCATCAACATGATCTCAGGCGCGGGTATGCTCGATTTTCTCGCCTGCCACAGCATCGAAAAGTTGGTGATTGACGCCGAAGCAATTGCCTCCGCACAGCGGCTGATCGAAGGTATCGAGCCGCGCACACCATCGCTCGCCGTTGAGATGTTTGCGCAGGCAGGACTGCAAGGAAATTTCCTGAAATTGAAAGAAACCCGCGAACTTTTCCGCCAGGAGCAGCACTTCCCATCCCCCGTGATAGACCGTGGACCTTCAGGCATTGATGACGCATCACCCGGAATTCTCGAGCGGGCCGAGCGGCGAGTGGAAGAACTGGTGGCATCTTTCGAGCGCAAGAATCTGCTTCTGGAATGCGAAGCGGAACTGATTGCCTATGCGCAACGCGAGGGCAGAAACGCGGGATTAGAGGGGTTGCCTGAAATACTGCGCCCACGGTAGCGGGGGGATCTGGCTTGTTATGCATCGAGCCAGCCCAATGCCTGCCCCCCCGCCTCTCTGAGTTGTTGGGAGATTGGGCGGACCTGTTCGGGTTCGAACCGATAGGTAAGGAGCGCAGGTAGGATAAGAATCCAGAGCTGAAAAATGCCGGTAGCTTCTATGGGTCGCCATCGTTTTGGGTTTGCCATCGCTGCTGGATTGAGGTAACGCTCTCCGCGCTAAGGCGGGTTAACTTCAGCAAGACTAGGCGACGCTCTCTACTTGCTCTTGCCGAACACGGAATTTGTGATTTCGGTCACGGTCCATGCAGCTATCGCGTGTAAAAATTTGGACGGGGTGAAGGAGCCCTGCCAAAGATCCGTAAAAGGAGAAAATGCTCCATGGCCTATTCATATCTGATTCTGGGAGCCGGACGTCAGGGTGTCGCAGCCGCGTACGATCTGGCCCTTTTTGGTGAGGCGTCTCGCATTACACTCAGCGACATCGATGCTGAGCAAGCCCGGGCTGCCGCGCAACGTGTGAACGCTCTGGTGCACAACCACCTGACCGATGCTCTGCAAACAGATGTTCGCGACGAAGCTGAGGTTCGAGATGTTTTTAAGCACTACGACGTCGTCCTCAGCGCGGTGCCGTATTTCTACAATCTCCTGCTGACTCGCGCCGCCATTGAATGCGGCGTTTGCTTCTGCGATCTAGGCGGAAATACCGAAATCGTACGGCAGCAGCACGCGCTCAATGCAGAAGCCAAACGTGCCGGCGTTTCGGTTGTGCCCGACTGCGGTATGGGACCGGGGATGGACAACACACTTGCGGTTTATGCTATGGAACTCGTCGGCAAGCCCGAACATGTATTCATGTACGACGGTGGGCTCCCACAGCATCCACAGCCTCCGTGGAACTATGCACTCACATTCAGCATTGAAGGCTTGACTAATGAGTACTGCGGGGGCATGACCATTTTGCGAAATGGCGAGCTGTTCCACGCTCCATGTTTCACCGAATTAGAAGTTCTGAATGTCCCACCGCTCGGTCAACTGGAAGCATTTCTCATCGCGGGTGGCGCTTCTACCGCGCCTTGGACGTTTAAGGGCAAACTGCAGACGTATCAATTGAAAGTGCTGCGCTATCCGGGCACATTTGCCCAGTTGAAGGCATTCTCCGATCTTGGGTTATTCGATGCGGAGCCGATCCGTGTTGAGGGGAATGAAGTGATTCCTCGCAAGCTGTTTCACGCTTTGTTTGAGCCTAAAGTGCGCGTGGACGAAATGGAAGACGTTTGCATCGTCCACGTTCGCGCGATCGGGAAAAAGGATGGGCAGAGGACCGAAGTCACAGTTGAGGTGATCGACTATTTCGATCCTACGACAGGGTTCACGGCAATGCAGCGTATGACCGGCTGGCACGCATCGATTGTGGCGGCAATGATGGCGAGGGGTGAAATTCCAGTTGGCTCGAGGCCGCTTGAGGTAGTAGTTCCCGGAGCCTCATTCGTGCGGGAGGCCCGAAAACGCGGTTTCAATATCAACGAACGCATTCGCTTTATTCGGGCCGATGAGGAAGATCAAGTTTACGTTGGTGGCGCGGCACTTACCGCTTCTACCTCGCTCGGCTAGTGGGCTAGTTTTCTCGCAAGCTACCAAACCATGCGGCTGCTGTGGCCCGCAAGCTGCGCTAATTTTGGCGGTCTTCCGGGTTTTTAGTGGGTAGACGACGTCAGAGCGAGCGAACACCAGCGGAGGGGCCAGTCCTGAGAATCCCGATTCCTTCATGGCGGAGAGGTTTTCAGAGCGGCCCGGAGCAGTCAAGGCCGCGCTGGGCGCGGCGAAGCGGAGCCTTGACGGCGAGGACCGCTCTGTGACAATCCCGCTAGAAGGAATGGCTCGACATCCTGGCTTTTCACCTACCGGGCAGTTTACCCACTCCAAACCCTGAATACCCAATTTTGGAACCGCTCCGGATGCCGGAGCAGTACCTATCGTCAAGGAACATTGGTGCTCACCGGAGATGGATGTTAACGACGCGGGGCCTTGAAGACGATCGTCAATGGCTGCAGTTGATGATGGCGGCAAGGAGAGGCATTCGTGGCCCTCTACCGAAAGTATC
>JASHSL010000461.1 GCA_030040855.1 Terriglobales bacterium | reverse complement strand
ACGGGAATGTTTTGCAGATTGGGATTGGCCGAGGACAATCGCCCGGTGGCCGTGCCGGTTTGCGCAAAGGTGGTGTGCAGCCGTCCGGTCGAGGCATTGAGCAGCGCCGGCAGAGCATCCACGTACGTGGACTTGAGTTTGGTGAGCTGGCGATACTCAAGCACCAAGCGTGGCGCCTCATGGGTCGCGGCCAGCGCCTCGAGCACGTCGACGGCAGTCGAAATGGTCTTGCCTTTGCCGTATTTCACCGGTTTCGGCAGATTTAACCGGTTGAACAAAACGTCTCCCAGTTGCTTGGGGGAGCTGATATTGAACTCCTGTCCGCAGCAGGCATAGATTTCTTTTGCTTTCCTGTCGATGGCCTCTTCGAGGCGCGCCGACATTTCCACCAAGGCTTGACGATCAATTTTGACTCCGGCACGCTCCATGCGCGCGAGTACGGGCACGAGTGGCAGGTCAATCTCCTGGTACAGGCGGAGCAGCCCCTGTGCTTCCACATCGCGGCGCAGCCCCGATGCCAGCCGGCCGGTCATATCCGCCGCTTCGGGCAAAGTTCCGCTGAGCTGCAGGTTGAATCGCCGCAACGCCACATCGGCTAAACCATGCGAAGAGTAGGTAGGATCGAGCAAATAGGAGTACAGCATGGGATCGTGTTCGACCCCCCGCAGCGGGATCGCCTGCCGCTCCAAGAGATGGCTGGCGGTCTTCCAATCGTGAATTGCCTTGACCCGTTCGGCATCGGCCAGAACCGACTGCAGCCTGGCCATCGCTTCCGGACTGTGGGAGGTGACCGTGACCGCCTCGCCCGACCTTGCGGAAATCGCAATGCTCAAGGGCGCGTCTTCTGGTCGGGTCTCCGGCCGCAGTGGCAACCGGCCGCCATCGGAGTTTCCCTCTTCCTCTTCGGCGTCGGGCGCGGCCAGGGTGGCGCTGGCAAGCGCCACTGCCAGGGGGGCTTCCGGGGTCATGGCCTCGAGGACGGCTTCGAGATCCTTCGCGGTCTTGGCTTCCGAATATCGTCCCTCGCCAACCTCTCCGAAGGGAAGCAAGTCTTTGAGTAGAGAAGTGAATTCGAGTTCCGTGAACAGCTGGCGCAGAGCTTCAAGATCCGGTTCGCCGGCTTGCATGGCACTCGGGTCGAAGGCAACCGGCACGTCGCAGTCGATGGTTACCAACTTCTTGCTGAGCAGGATGTTGTCGCGATTGTTCGCGAGCGACTCACGATAGGTCTTCTTTTCGACGGTAGCCGAGCAGGCGATGGCCTGCTCGACCGAGCCAAAACGCTTGATGAGTTCGACAGAACCTTTGTCACCGATTCCCGGGGCGCCCGGCACATTATCGATCGAGTCCCCCCGCAAAGCCATCACGTCCACCACTTTCTCCGGAGGCACGCCGAGAATTTCCTCCACCTTTTGACGATCGCAGATCAGATTGTCTTTGGGCGGGTTGAGCACTTGAATCTGCTCGTTGACCAACTGCAGCATATCTTTGTCGCTCGATACCACAAACACCGAGTACGACTGCTCGACCGCCTTCCGCGCCAGAGTCCCGATGACGTCGTCGGCTTCATAGCCCGCAAGCTCAAGGATGGGAATGCGGTAGGCCTCGAGGGCCCGGCGGATGTAGGGCAACTGCTGCGCCAGATCGCCGGGCATCTGGGAGCGGTTGGCTTTGTAACCCTGGTACGGAACCTCCTGAAAGGTCTGGGTCTTGAGATCGAACTTTCGCACGGTGGTGATCGCTCCCGCCTGTTCATCGCGAAACGTTGGCGCCGCCACGTCGAAGACCGCCGCCAGATATTGGGGTGCGAAGTCTTCGCGCAGCTTGCGCAGCATGTTGACAAACACATAGGTGGCCGCCGTGGGCAAGCCCGTCCTGGTAGACATTCCCCTTTGGCGGGCCATGGCATGATAGGCGCGAAAGATGAACGACATGGCGTCGATCAGGAAGATGCGCCCCTTCGTGCGGGGTGCGGCAGGGGGCGCCGGACTGGAAACCTGACTGTCAGCCTTCATGGGAAAATTCCTTCTCCTCGGCCTCCCTCAAGTGTAGCAGTGACGCGGGCCCGCGCCTGCGCCTGCCGCAGGTTCTTCCGACATGTTTTCCCGCATTCGATGGTCGGATCAGATCGCTCGGAGACGAACCAGGGCGGTTGCGGCAGTTACTTTTTAGGTTTTCCGTACTCGGTGGTGTAATGCAATTTGATCTCTCCGCATGTGCCTTGTTCGGGAGAATAGACAACACAGCTATCGAACGGGCGTGAATAGACGTGCAGGCTTACCGCCCGCTGCCCGAACTCGCGAAGGTTCGAGACGCGATGCACAGGTTCGAGCGGATCGACGGCGCAGGGGTGAGTCGGGTTCATTTCCAACCGGTCGGCGGTTTCGAGCTGGCAGGTGCCTTGGTTCAGATCCTGCCGGAGCACGCGGTAATTTTCCACCATTAAGCGGCCGATCGGTACCGCCATCCAGCAATGCTGGTCGCGATGATTGTGCACCGAGCTCGTCTGGCCAACCTCCCAGCAGATCGCGATCAGCTCGTAACGCTCCGTCTTGTCGATGAGATTCCGCGTGTAGTGCTGGCCATCCCAGGTCAAGTAAGGACCCAGAGTATCGGGAGCGACGGGCATGGTTTGAAGAAACTCTAAGATGGAGTCGGTCCGGTCGAAGCTGGCTTCGGGAAACTTTCGTAAACCGGCGACAAAATCTTGAATAGAAACAACGGACTTAGACGAAACAGCTGGCTTAGACAGCGCTGGTAGACCCATGGTGCGCCCCTTTTTCGGCCTCAGTATAGCGCGTCAGCCGCCGCGGCAGCCAAGCCAAAACGCGCATCAGAGGCCGAATTCCGGGCGGTTCGGAAGTAAGCCCGGCGCCTAAGTGCCTCGAAATCGGGTAGATTCGGGAAAATACCCTACTCGACGAACATGCAGTCTCCGTAGGAATAGAAGCGGTACTTTTCCCGGGCGGCGTGTTGGTAAGCCTCGAGCACGGCTTGTTTTCCCGCGAAGGCGCATACGAGCATCAGCAGGGTGGATTGGGGGAGGTGGAAATTCGTAAGTAAGCTCCCCACGACCTGAAACTGATAGCCGGGATAAATGAACAGATCGGCTTCGGCTGTTCCCGGTTCGAGCCAGCCCTTCCCGGAGCGCCCAAAGCAATCCTCCAGGGTTCGAACCGTGGTCGTGCCGACGGCCACCACCCGTCGCCCCTCACGCCGGGCGCGGTTGAGCTGCGCCGCCGTTTCCTCGGAAACCGTATAGGACTCGCGATCTAGGCGGTGATCTTCGACTTGCTCCACCCGCACCGGCCG
>JASHSL010000460.1 GCA_030040855.1 Terriglobales bacterium | reverse complement strand
GAGCGCGGATCAGAAGAAGCCAGAATTAGATGCGAACCATGACAACTGGCGCAGTTAGCCACGACCGTGGAGCCCAGTCTTGAAGCCAGGCCGTGATAGCTTGCTTGATAGCTAGACACGCGGGCGGGGGACATTCCGAATTCTCTGGCCAGCCGCACATCCTGATGGCAGCTGGCACAGGTGATCTGGGCCAATGCCGGTGCGGAGACCGAGGATGAGGCCTTGCTCGGCGCCTGGATGGTGTGGATTCCATGGCAATCGGTGCATACGGGAGCTAGCCAATTGCCCCGGCCGATCGCCTGCCCGTGGACGCTCTCGATGAATTGCTGTTCCTGTTGCGCGTGACACTTGCCGCAGGTGCTCGGCACATTGAACTTGAAGGTGGATGATTTCGGATCACCAGCCATGAGGATATCGTGTGCTCCATGGCAATCCGTGCAAACCGCCGCCCTCTGCGAACCGGCGAAGATTGCCCTGCCATGGACGCTTTGCTCGTAGGAGAAGAAGACCTGGGTGCTGAGCCCGCTGGCGGTCATCACAAACTTCTGTTGATGACAGCTCCCGCAGGTTCCGGGAATGTTGCTGTGGTAAACCTTGGAAGCGGGGTCAGTAGAGGGAAGAATTTCGTGTGGGTTTCCATGACAGTCGAGACATCCAGCCGCGTGGTTGTCCCCTCGCAATATCGCTTTGCCGTGCACGCTTTGACCGTGTGCGGCTAGCTCGCCGCTGTGGCAAGAGCCACAGGCAGGCTTCGTTAACCCGGACGGGTGGGGAATGGACTTGATGTCACTGTGGCAATCGGTGCAGCCCAGAGTGCCATGGATTGACTTTTGGAATGTCTGGTCGCTGACATACAGGCTGACCGGCTTGCCCTGCACGGTTGTGGCGAGGGAGGGATCTCCATGACATGCGAGGCAGTCGGAGCTCTGGAGCTGTGACGCTGCGGCGAGACACGCTCCGGCCCACAGAATCACGGAGAAAGCAATGATCGTTCGCTGCCACATAAAGACATCCCTCGATTGAACGTCCGACCTACGGGAAAGTAAAAGCGCATCCACGCACGAGCCGCCATTATAAGTCGCGCCAGAGGAATGTCGGTTCAAGAACAGAACGTGGCCCGTGCAAGCTTTTCGCGGCAATGACCTTGCCATGGCTTTTTGACAGAACGCGATGTCCGGTGAAAGATGCTACGTTATTGCTCGACTTCGAGCGGAGTCTCTGCGATGCGTTCTTCTTCAGCTGTCGAACTCGTGGCTGACCAGGGACACGCACACAACATCAGCCTCAGGCTTCGGGACATCCATCAACTGTTCAATTCGATGGATCCGTCACCCTTTATTGAGAAGGATCTCGACGACAGAGCGGAGGAATTCATCGTGGGCTGGGCACACGAGTTCCCGCCTGATGCCCTGGTCAAGCTGCGGGTTCACCTGGAGCCGTGGCCGACCCAAGATGACCCAAAGGAACTGATCCGCCAGGTTGTCCACAATCATTTCGCCCACCGGGCTGAGGCTACCCGCCTGGAGTTCAGGGCTTTGATGAAACAAGGCCGCACGAGTCGGGCTATCGGCCTATCCTGCCGAGCCACCCGTCTGGTCATCAGCAAGGTCTTGCTGGGGGGAGAGGCCGGCACTTGGGCCAGCCTGCTCCAGGAGAGTTTGAACGATCGCCGGCTGGGTGGCGATGTGGCGCCCAATGCAAATATACCTTTATGATTGGTGGCCGTTGCGCCGCCGTGGCCGGGTCTATGAGAAGCTGAGCCACATGCCGTGGAAGTGATGCAAAAGGGAAAACACTGAGCAACGTGGAGGGGGAAAGGAAGGCACGCAAACCTCTGGAGTGGCGCAGTGGCTGGCGAACCTATTCGGTGCGCGGCTGATCTTGCTGCATGTGATCGATATCTTCCGTTTGGCGGAGATCGGTTGTGTGATGGAAGGTGGACGGATCGGCTGGGTCTGCTCCGTGAACAGGCTGCGAGATGCCTGCGCGAACTGAAGGCCCTGGCCCCGAATGCCGAGACTGTCATTCGTGAAGCCTCGCCATGTCCCGCCATGGTGGATGCCCTGCTGGAACTGAACTGCCAGATGATCGTCATCGCAACCCACGGGCGATCGGGATTAGCGCGCTTGCTCTTGGGCAAAGTAGCTGAGTACGTCGTGAGGAACAGCAAGGTGCAGGTGCTTACGGTTCATATGCGTCAGGCACGGGCGTAACACGGGTGGTTGATGGGAGGCACGCCTTTGGTCAATGTCTACGCGTGGTTGCCGCCAGAAGCCGTGAAGATTCTCCTGGTCCTCTTCTTGTCCTTCCTAATCGGGTTTGAACGAGAAGAACACAAGGTTGCAGCGACGTATTACGGGTTCGGGGGGGTGCGGACCTTCCCTCTGATTGGATTGATCGGTTACTCGGTCGCGCTTTTGTCCGGTACGCAGCTTCTTCCCTTGATGCTCGGCTTCTTGGTTGTCGGCGGTTTCCTGTTGTTGTCGTATTGGCACAAGCTTTGTACTTCCAACGTTGCCGGCGTCACTTCGGAAATGTCCGGTTTGGCGACTTTCCTGGTGGGCGCGCTGGTTTACTATGGGCACTTCTGGATTGCCACGGCTTTGAGTGTGGCAAGTTTATTGCTGCTCGAGCTCAAAGCTGTCCTCGAAAGGCTTGCCGCCCGGATTCCGCCCCAAGAGATCTTCATCTTCGCCAAATTTCTTTTGCTCACGGCGGTAGCGTTGCCCATATTGCCCAAGCAAGAATTCAGCCGGTTTCACATCAACCCTTTCAAGACTTGGCTGGTGGTCGTCGCTGTGAGCACGATATCCTATGGTAGTTACGTCCTACAGAAGGTAACTAAGAGACGTGGCGGAGTGGTGCTGGCCGCGTTCCTCGGCGGAGCATACTCGTCCACGGTTACAACGGTTGTGATATCACGAAGGGCGGCACGTGAGGAGCATCCTCACCTGTTCTCGGGCAGCATACTGATCGCGTCCGGGGTCATGTATGTGCGCCTGGTCGTTCTCATTGCCATCTTTAATCGGCAGCTAGCAGCAAGGCTAGTAATGCCATTTCTGATACTCGCGACGGTGGCCATCGCGGCCGGGTGGTTATGGTCGCGCAGGGCGGAGGCGCAGGGGAGTGAGATAAAGCGAGAGTTCGAGCCAAAGAACCCGCTCGAACTGCTGGCAGCCCTACTTTTCGCTCTTTTGTTTCTGACGATGCTCGTGGCAACTCAGTTGGCGGCTACCTACCTTGGGAGAACTGGGGTCAACACCCTTGCGGCGATCATGGGGATTACGGACGTTGATCCGTTCATTATGGGCATGACCCAAGCCGCAGGCACACTCACCCCGCTGAGGATTGCTGCGGACGCGATTCTCATCGCGGCTGCCAGCAACAACTTAATCAAAGGCATCTATGCGTACGCTCTGGCGGATAGGAAGACGGGGATTCAGAGCATCGGCTTCCTGGCAGGTCTCGCCGCGCTCGGTCTTGCTCCTTTACTGTGGCTCTGACTTCGTGCTTGTCCGAGGATGAGTGTCCGGCGATTCACGATCGTTCGCCTGCGACAGCTTTTCTGCGCTCGCCACCTCAGAACCTAGGCGGTTGTTCGCATAAAGTTGAACTAGTCTGCCTCGCCTTGTTCTTGTTAGCCTCGCACCGTCTGCGTTTGTCATGGTGGCGACAGCATGTGCCGTGAAGAATTGCAGCTGGACTGTGCTCGTCATTGCCGCGTATGATGGTGAGCCTGATCCTATTTCGAGAAAATCTCTGCGAACACTCGTCCTGCGCAAGGACAACGATAGCTGACGGTTTCCAGGTGTCGCCTTCAAATCTTGTACGCAAACCTGGTGTTGTACGCAACCCTGGCCAAAACCAACAACATCGAAATCTCGGGAGGACGATATGTCGCCTTATTGCCGCGGAAGAGTCGTAATTCGTGGCCTGTTGTCACTTCTGATGGTCACTATGGCAGCGTGGGCGACGGCCCAACAGGAGGAAGCACCGAAGTATGAGATCTTCGCCGGATACCAGTGGTTGCATCCCGGGGCTACTGTGCCGGCTGCTGGACAGAGCTACAACAGCCCAGTCGGGTTGATCCTTCCGGATCTGCCCGATGGTGCCGGAGGAAGCTTCACTTACTTCTTTGACAACCATTTAGGTCTGGTAGGCGACTTCGGTAGGAACTGGAACGACCAAACCAACGAAACCACCGTCTCATTGGGACCAAAGCTAGAGCTCCGTCATGAGGGAGTAAACTTCTTCGCCAACACTTTGCTTAGCTGGAACCACCTCACGACGCCGGGGCTGAACCCGCGCGATGGCATTGGCGCGATTTTGGGAGGTGGTATGGATCTTGCGATCTCGCGTCACTTCGGTATTCGCGTGTTCGAAGCCGACTATGTGTGGGCTCGTCAGAACTTCTCGGACGTTGTGTCCCTAAACTTCCCGGATCTTCGCTATGTCAATTTTGGCGGCGTACGTCTGCGTACGGGCGTGGAGTGGTATTTTGGTTATCCTCCGGTAGCGGCGCCTACCGCGACCTGCTCGATCCAACCGAGCCAGGTGATGGTGGGTGAACCGCTAACTGCCACGGCGAGCGCCAACGGCTTCAATCCCAAGCACGCACTCGCATACCAATGGAGCAGCAATGGCGGAAGGATTACGGGTAAGGACAGTACAGCCAACATCGACACTGTGGGGATTGCGGGAGGCAATTACACAGCGCTTGCCACCATCATCGATTCCAAGGCGAAAAAGAATGCCACAGCAACCTGCTCGGTGAACTTTACGGTGAAAGAGCCGCCGAAGAATCCACCCACCATGAGCTGCTCGGCGACTCCCAGCTCCGTGCAGGTGGGGCGACAGGTAACCGTCCACTGCACTTGCACCAGCCCGGACAACGTTCCGGTATCGGTGAGAAATTGGACGTCAACCGCGGGCACCATCTCCGGCAGCGGTGACACGGCGAACGAAGATACGAGCAGCGTGGCGGCTGGAACTGTAACCATTAGCGCGACCTGCACCGACTCGCGAGGCTTGAGCAACTCCTCGTCGACCCAATTTAATGTGGAGAATCCTCCCCCACCGACGCAACTGGAGATGAGGCTCGCGCTGCACAGCATCTACTTCGCGACGGAGCAGCCGACGGTGGCGAATCCCAGGGGCGGGTTGCTGCCGAGCCAACAAAAAACGCTCGTGGTGCTCGCGGCTGATTTCGAGAAGTATCTCCAGACCAAACCGGATGCCAAGCTCATTCTCGAGGGCCATGCCGACCAACGCGGTACCGTGGCTTACAACCAAGCCCTGTCGGAGCGGCGCGTCGCAGTGACCCGAGCTTTCTTGGTGCAACAAGGCGTTCCGGCGGCGAACATCGAGACCAGGGCCCTCGGTGAACAACACAACCTGACGCCAGAGGAAGTGAAGGATTCGGTGGAGAGGAATCCGGAGTTGACTCCCGAAGAACGGGCGAGGGTGCTGAAAAACATGAGGACCATCATTTTGGCGAGTAATCGCCGAGTGGACATCACTCTCAGCTCTACGGGCCAACAGTCGATCCGCCAATTCCCGTTCAACTCGACGGATTCTCTTACGTTGATTGGTGGCCGGGAGTCAGCAGAGAAAACCAAGGCCGGCACAAAGAAGACAACTAAAAAACCACCGCCTCAGCAGCAATAATTTTGGCCTGTCACACGGGTCCGAGCCCAGGACTCGACCGGCTACCTGGGGACTCTTGTGAGCCGACGTGGCGATGACGGAAAGACCTTGGCCTCTAAGGGGGTCACCTCTCGAAGCAGCGCTGGTGCTTGCCTCGCACGCCGAACTCGCGATCAAGCCAGCCACCTATTCCTGGGTTATCCCTCACTCTTCACTCTTCAACGCCAGCACCAGAATCCGTCCATCCGAGTGAAATTCGCCCCCGGTCGCCGTCTTCGCGGTCGTTAGCGGATTGGCTGGCGTGACATGGCCGCGAGCAACGACCAGGCCGGTTCCGGACAGAGTCTCGTTAACATACTCGCGCTCCCCATCAATAGCCGGATCGATCTTGTGGGTTATTAGGTCATTCCGCTGATCGCGCTCAAAACCAATATCGTGGGTGGCGGCGACACACCATAGAGGGCGTCCGCCGACCTGGTAGGGCGATTTCCAGGCGCGCAAGTGGTTGCGCGACATCACCACGCGGATGGGCTCGGCGTGGGCAAAACCGTAGTCCTGCGGACGGTCGAACAAATAGAGCGTGCTCATCGGCATGGTCAGGTAGTCCTTCTTCTCCAACGTATCCAAGAACCCCGCCTCCAAGGTGCTTCCCACCGACTTATCCACCTTCACCCACCCGGCAGTGGTGAAGACTTTCATGACCTCATCTTCGTCTCCGATGAGCAAAATGTTCACCATGTCGCCGGGGTTGTGCTCCTCGTCCGAGACGCGCCGCGGGAGGGTTTCCAAGAGTGCCGGGGTTATGCCTGGAATCGTGGTCTCCGCCGGACCTCCGACCGTCGTCGTCGAACCTTGCGCCCGTACCTCGATCTTCACTTGGAAAGCGCCCTTCGCTTCCGCAGCGTCGTGCATACTCTGGTTGACTCCTAGGAACAGCCGCCCGGCGACGGGAGCAGTGTAGCTGATGCTATCACCCACTTCAAAGGCTTCGTCTGTTTCGCTCGAGCCGAGTCTTCCTATCAGCTCCCCGTGCGCTCCATCGAGCACGGCGTACTCATGGACCAGATCGGCCAAGCTCCGCGGAATTCCGGTGGGACCGAAGGTTTTTTTCTTTTTGGTATAGGTAATGGTGCCTTCGGCGCTAATCTTCAGCTTCTCGCCCCCTCGCAAGTCTATCTTGGTGTCGGTCCACTCCTGGGATGCTTCGACTTGGATGGTGTACGACGGCGGCGGCGAAACGGCCACACTTTCGGGCGAGGTTGTGTTAGGTGCTGATTCAGGCGCCTGCTGCTGGCCAGCAGCCACTGAGACTACGCCTGCCAGCAGGAGCCAACGGATTACTAGATACTGAGATCGAAAGTGCAATAATTGCGACGCGACGGTCATAATCGCCGCATGCTATCACAAGCGCAGTAACAAGTTAAGAACTGACGCAACCAGACTAGAATTTATCCTCCTATCTCATAAATGCGTTTTGACCGATTTTTACTTCTCGTTTACGCGAACTTCAGTCTCGCCCTTTACGCGGAGTGCTCTCGAATTGATCATCTCAAGCCCAGTTCTCAGGACGATCGCCCTCAGTTAAACACCCAATTCAAGGTTGTCAAATTTGTGCCATCTGTAGACTGCGATTGAGACAACCCCACTCAGTAAGAAAAGACCCACAATGATATACCCAAGCGAGCCAAAATTCTCGTTGAGTTTGACGATGGCGCTCCAGAACCACCCCTTCAGCGAAAATGTTCCACGCAAAGCCCCAGCGTCTCGATTCCACCTACGACCACCGCAATCATTACCGAGATGCACGTGATTGTGAGGTTGTAGTAGAGTTTCCGGATCGGCTTGACGAATGCCCAACCGTAGGCTCCCAGCATTAGTATGTTGTCGGTCGTGTCAATCAGTGACATCCCCGCAGCGAACAGAACGGGGAACACTAGAATCGCCTACAACGACAACCCTTTCGAAACCTCTCCGGCGGAGATTCCTAGCAGGCCAATTTCAGTAGCTGTGTCGAATCCCAACCCGAAAAGAAAGCCCAACGGGTACATATGCCAACTGCGGCTTATCATCCGAAACATGGGTCGAAACAATCGCGCGAGAAATCCTCTGCCGGTAAGGAGGAGATTTAAATCTTCCTCCACATAAGGCACTCCGTGCCGCACTTTCACGAATGTTTGATAAACGGAGCGGAGTACGAATAGGTTCGCGATTGCGATGCCGAAAAGGAATAATGCCGAGATGGAGGTCCCGATCATGCCGGCAATATTTCTGAATGTTTCTAGCCGATGTCGGACCGTCAGGGCAGCTCCCGCAATCGCTACCGCCCCGAGAACCACCACCGTTGAATGTCCCAGTAAAAACATGAATCCGACGGCAACCGGGCGCTTCCCCTCCTGCATGAGCTTTCGTATGACATTGTCAAGGGCAGGGATGTGATCCGCGTCAACCGCGTGGCGCAGCCCAAAGCTATAGGCTAGAAGCGCTGTCCCCAATAGAACAGGATATTGATGGAAAACAAGGATGGCCCACATCCATGCGGCGGTGTTCAATACGAGCAGAATTCCATAAATGCCTAGAGTCCGCGCGAGGACCTTTTCCGTTCGATCATCGAGAAGGGTTGTAAGCATCGTCGTCCTATCAGTACTGATTTCGCTGGACAGGGGCCTTATTTGCGGCGACTCATTTTGCAGTCTTGGATGCGGGCGCGACTAACCAGACGTACTCCAGTACCTCCGTTCCATTATTCGTAACATTGTGCCGCGTGGCAGGCGGGATGTAGGCGAGCATCTTTTCCCTAAGGGGTACGTCAGC
>JASHSL010000459.1 GCA_030040855.1 Terriglobales bacterium | reverse complement strand
CAGCACCACGTCGGGGTCTTCGCGCAGCGCGGCTCGCAGAGCATCGCCGAAGCTCTTGGTATCGGCGTGCAGCTCGCGCTGGTTCACCACGCAGTTCTTGTTCATGTGGACGAATTCGATGGGGTCCTCAATGGTGAGGATGTGGTCGTGCCGCTCACTATTGATCTTGTCGATCATGGCGGCGAGCGTGGTGGACTTGCCGGAGCCGGTGGGACCGGTGACCAGCACCAGACCGCGGGGCTTGTCGCACATCTTGCTCACCATCGCCGGAAGCCCCAGCTGATGAAACGACTTAATTTCAAATGGAATCAGACGGAAGACTGCCGATGTCGCTCCTCGCTGGTTGAACACGTTGGCGCGGAAGCGAGCCAATCCCTTTAAGCCGAAGGAGAAGTCCAGTTCGAGATTCTCCTCAAAACGGTGCTTCTGCGAATCGGTCATCACGCTGTAGGCCAATTGCTTGGTCTCCGCCGGTGTCATTTGCGGCAGGTCGAGCGGTACCAGATGTCCATGCACGCGGATTTGGGGTGGGGAGTTGGTGGTGATATGAAGGTCGCTGCCTCCCATCTCCAGCATCCGTTTCAACAGATCGCTTAACGACAGCCCCATAGTGTTCCTTTCCTTTGCTTATGCGTTGCTTACCCGCGTCGGACGAATCCGGACCGAACCCCACCTCAATTGATGGTTTCGCGAGCCACTTCCTCAAGCGTGGTAATGCCGGCCGCGACCTTGATCAGACCGCTTCGCCGCAAGGTAATCATTCCTCGCTCAATTGCCTTCTTCTTGAGTTCCACGGCGGAGGCGCCGACGAGGACCAGCTCTTTGATTTCGTCATCGACTTCCATGACTTCGTACAGGCCGGCGCGCCCCTTAAAGCCTGTGTTGTTGCAGATGCTGCATCCCTTGCCCTTTTGAATCTTTACGGTTTTCGCTTCTTCGGGTGTGAAACCCTCATCCATGAGCGCTTGCACCGGGACATCCACGGTGGTGGCACAGTCGCGACAGATTCGTCGCACCAAGCGCTGGGCGCAGATCAAGTGCACCGAGGTGGCGACGAGGAAGGGTTCAATGCCCATGTTCATCAAACGGGTAATGGTTTCCGGGGCGCCGTTGGTATGCAGGGTCGAGAGCACCAGGTGGCCGGTGAGCGCGGCTTTGATGGCAATTTCGGCGGTTTCAAAATCGCGGATCTCGCCGACCAGAATGATGTTCGGGTCCTGCCGTAAGAAGGCGCGCAGGGCGGCCGCAAAATTCAGTCCGATCTGCTCCTTCATCTGCACCTGGTTGACCCCGGCCAACTGGAACTCCACCGGATCTTCCGCGGTCATGATGTTGGTGTCGACCGTATTCAGCCGGGAGATGGAGGAGTAGAGGGTGTTGGTTTTTCCCGATCCGGTGGGACCCGTCACCAAGACCATGCCATAGGGCTTCAGGATGGCCTTCTCGAACTTGACAAGCGACTCCGGCTCGAAGCCCAACTTGGTCATATCGAGGCGCAAATTCTCCTTGTCGAGCAACCGCAATACAATCTTTTCGCCCCACAGGGTAGGCAGGGTGCTGACGCGAAAGTCCAGCTGCCTCTTACGCCCTCCAATGTTCATCTTCAGCATGATGCGGCCGTCCTGCGGCAGCCGCTTTTCACTGATGTCGAGCTTGGCCATGATCTTCAAACGGGAGGTGATCGCGTCCTTGTATTTGAGCGGCGGCGTCATGATTGGCTGCAGGACGCCGTCCACGCGAAATCGCACGCGAAATTCGCGCTCGTAAGGCTCCATGTGAATGTCACTGGCACCACGATTGACGGCTTCGCTTAACACGGCGTTGACCAGCTTCACGATGGGCGCTTCGTCAGCGGCTCGTTCCAGATCCGCCAGGCCCATCTCTTCCTGTTCCGCCTGCAGCTCAACGTCGGCAGCGTCGGCCTCGCTCATCGACATCATGACCTGCTCGAGATCTTCCTTCTTGGCAGTGCCGTACGCCTTATCGATGCCCTCCAGGATGGAACTCTCCGAAGCCACGACCGGCTCAATATTGAAGCCGGTCATGAACTTGATGTCGTCCATGGCGAAGACATTCGTCGGATCCACCATGGCAATGGTGAGCGAGGCGCCTACCCGGCTGAGCGGCAGAATTTGGTAACGCTTGGCGGTTTCGTAAGGAATCAGCTTGACAACCGCGGGATCGATTTCGAAGTAGGAAAGATTAATGGCCGGCACGCCATATTGGCGCGACAGAAAGTTGGTTACGTCCCCATCGCTCATGAAGCCGAGCTTGACGAGAGCGGAGCCCAGACGGCAGTTGCTCTCCTTCTGCGTCTTGACCGCTTGCTCTAATTGCTCCGGAGTAATGATCTTTTCCTTAACGAGAAGATCACCCAACCGTTGAGACATGCCTCGATCTCCTATCGAATCTTCCGAAGATTGATGGTGAATGCACGCGAACCCAGTCGACTCTCGGGGGAAAGGGCGTGCAATTCGCGTTGACACAAATTGTCAACGCTGACCCCGCTGCCGCGCGAGTAACTTTGGTACGTTTAAGGGGTTACGTAAGTCCTTTGTACTGATGTAACCTGTTGATTTCATTGGTACAAAGGAGCCTGTTCGGTTCATGGATTTCTGCCGGCTCGGGAGCCTGTCGCCGCGGACAATCGCTGGGCCCGACAAAAATGAGACATATTTCCGACTTCCGCAGCGGAAATGTAAAGAAATTTCAGCAACGCAGGCCGCATCTCCCCGTCGAAAGCCAGGAAACTTCGGGACAAACGCAGAATCTTCGAGCACGGACTCGCGGAATTGCCAGTCGCATTGCTAGGAAACTGGTGGTCTCACGGTGCATCCTTGCGCACCACTCCGCCAGCAGCTGTGCAAAGGCCAAAAGCAACGCGAGAGGCTTGACGATCTGCCCGGCGAGGGCAATGGGTTGGCCCGGAGGGCGGGGAAGTGTTCGCAGCGGGCGGATGGAGCCTTTCTGCTACCGTTTGAGAACGCTGCCTAGAACCGAGCGAGCGATGTTCA
>JASHSL010000458.1 GCA_030040855.1 Terriglobales bacterium | reverse complement strand
AAATGAAGACGATTCTCTTTGATCCCCAAACCGCAGGCGGGCTGCTGATTTCCGTCGCGGCCGAGGACGCAGGGGAGCTCTTGCGCGCCCTCAACGCCGCGCAGGTTCCTGCGGTTGAAATTGGGGAAGTCATACCCCAGAATCCTTCCCTGATAACGGTCGCAGCCTGAGGCTCGGCCTGCGCATTCGGAAGGGAGGTCGGGGTCGAACCGTGAGTCGCAGATTTCAATTCTTCCGGCAAGGAGCCATCATGAAAACCCGCAAACTCGGACGCTCCGGGCTTCGCGTCTCGGCCATCGGACTCGGTTGCATGGGCATGTCGGAGTTCTACAGCGGACGGAACGACGACGAGTCCATTCGCACCATCCATCGCGCCCTCGAACTGGGGGTGAACTTTCTCGATACCGCCGACATGTACGGTCCCTACAAGAACGAGGAACTGGTCGGGCGCGCCATCCAAGGCAGACGCGAACAATTCGTTTTGGCCACCAAGTTCGGCATTCTTCGCGATCCGGCGAATCCCACCCTGCGAGGGGTGAGTGGCAAGCCGGAGTACGTGCGGCGATCCTGCGAAGGCAGCCTGCGCCGGCTCGGGGTCGATCACATTGATCTCTATTACCAGCATCGTGTCGATCCGGAGACTCCCATCGAGGAGACCGTCGGAGCCATGGCAGAGTTAGTGCAAGAAGGAAAGGTTCTCCACCTCGGTGTCTCGGAGGCCAGTCCCGAGACGCTCCGGCGAGCCGCCAAAGTTCATGCCATTGCCGCGCTGCAAACCGAGTACTCGTTGTGGACGCGAGACCCGGAAGCGGAGATCCTTCCCACATGCCGGGAGTTGGGGATTGGATTTGTCGCCTACAGCCCGCTCGGGCGGGGGTTCCTGACCGGGCAGTTCCAGCGGTTCGAAGATCTGCCGGCGGACGATTACCGCCGCGACTCGCCGCGCTTTCAGGGAGAAAACCTTAAGAAGAACCTTGATCTGGTACGTGGGGTCGAAGCCATTGCCAGAGAGAAGGGTGTCAAGCCAGCGCAGGTGGCGCTGGCATGGGCGCTGGCGCAGGGGGAGGACATCGTGCCGATTCCCGGCACAAAGCGCCGGCACTATCTGGAAGAGAACGTGGCCAGCGTGGATCTGAAGCTCACCGCACAGGAATTCCGACGCTTGAACGAGATCTTTCCCCAGGGAGCAGCTTCGGGGGAGCGTTATCCCGAGGCCATGATGGCGATCGTCAATCGTTGAAAGTCCCTACGCCTAAAGGCGGGGGATTCCTGCTTCACCCACCCTTGCCCACCATGGTGGGTCTTACACATTGTCCGCAGGCGTTTTGCGTCTCTAGGATTCCCAGATGTCACAAGCCTCATTTCCTCCCCCTGCCGAGGACGGCAGGGCTTTCATTCGGCAAAATCTGGTAACCATTACCCCAGATTAGGGGAGTTCTCGAAAGGTCCTAGGCCCCCGGGCCATGTCCGGCCGGTATCTAGGCCGGGTGGAATGGCCATCATAGCCTTAGTCAATTCCATCCTTTCCCCGTCTTTGGCTAGCCCGGGGCTCCCTCGCTTGGAATCCAGGAGGCTGTTGTGATGTCCACAGGCTTCGGCACTGCCGCGCTACAGTCGAGCGAGCGCATCGCCCATGTCAACGAGCGCATTGCGGTTTCGAAGATGGTGGCGGCGACCCGTGCCCGTACCGGTGCCAAATGGTTCTACTGGATCGCCGTCCTCTCGATCATCAATTCCCTGATTGTCTTTTATGGCGAAAAGTTTGACTTTGGCGTCTGGCTCGGGTTTACCTCCGTGGTCGACACCTTGGTCAAGCGGGCCGGAAGCGCGGGAAGTATTCTCGGGATCGTCATCAACGCCCTGGTGGCCGGAGTCTTCATTGCCTTTGGATACTTTGCTACCAAGGCGAAGAGATGGGCATTCCTGGTAGGGATGGCGCTCTATGTCGTCGATGGTCTCCTGCTCATCGAAAGGCGGCACATCTTGAGCCTTGGCTTCCATACCTACGCGCTGTATGCAATTTCGCGGGGACTTGCGGCCGCAAAACGGGTTCAGATTCAACTCTAGTTTTCGATCGTGGCCGTCGCTCTCGTCCTTGCTTGCTCTGGCGGGCGCTCAATTGCCGCCGGCGCGAACCTCGAGCGACGATCGCGCCTTTGCCCTCTCCATATCGCCTTTCCTCCCCTGGCTTCACGCCCCGCGGTTCCTTCCTGCACCTTAGGGCAGCCTCGGTGGTTAACCCGCTATAATTCTCCGCCATGAACCGGGAAGAAAGGTTGGCGGAACTCCAGCGGCGCGACCGCCTGGCAGAAGACGGCGGCGGCCCGCAACGCCGCGAATCGCAGCACAAACAGGGCAAGATGTCGGCCCGCGAGCGCATCGAATTCCTGCTCGACGAGGGCAGCTTCGAAGAAACCGACAAGCTGGTCACGCATCGCTGTAACGACTTTGGAATGGCCGAACAGAAGTATTACGGCGATGGCTTCATCGCCGGATACGGCCGCATCGAAGGCCGCCTGGTCTTCGTTTTCGCCCAGGATTTCACCGTGTTTGGGGGCTCTTTATCGGAGGCCAATGCGGGAAAAATCGTGAAGATCATGGATCTTGCCGCCAAGATGGGCGCACCGCTCATTGGGTTGAACGATTCCGGCGGCGCTCGCATCCAGGAGGGTGTGCTGTCTCTGGCCGGTTACGCGGACATTTTCCTGCGCAACACGCTCTATAGCGGCGTGGTACCCCAGGTTTCCGCCATCATGGGACCATGCGCCGGGGGAGCGGTTTACTCGCCCGCCATCACGGACTTTATCTTTATGGTGGACAAAACCTCCTACATGTTCATTACCGGTCCGGAGGTGATCAAGACCGTTACCCACGAGGAAGTCACCAAGGATCAGTTAGGCGGCGCCACCACCCACAATGAAACCTCGGGAGTAGCGCATTTTCTGGCCCACGACGACGCCGAATGCTTATCCCTGGTGCGAGAACTGCTCAGCTTCCTCCCCTCGAACAACCTGGAGGATCCTCCGCGCAAGCCGTCGAATGATCCCGTCGACCGTGTCGATTCGGCGCTCGACACTCTGATTCCGGATCAATCGAACCTGCCCTACGACATAAAGGACGTGATCCATGGGGTGGTCGACGACGGCTACTTTTTTGAGGTGCAGGAGTATTACGCGAAAAACATTGTGGTCGGTTTCGCGCGCCTGAATGGACGATCGGTAGGCATCGTCGCCAACCAGCCGGCATTTCTCGCGGGCACGCTCGACATCAATGCCTCGATCAAAGCGGCTCGCTTCGTCCGTTTCTGTGACTGCTTCAACATCCCGCTGGTAACTTTTGAAGATGTCCCCGGGTTTCTGCCCGGTGCCAATCAAGAATACGGCGGAATCATCAAGCACGGCGCAAAACTGCTTTTTGCCTTTGCCGAAGCCACGGTTCCCAAGGTGACGGTGATTACCCGCAAAGCCTACGGAGGCGCCTATTGTGTCATGGCCTCCAAGCATATTCGCACCGACGTGAACTATGCCTGGCCTAGCGCCGAGATTGCGGTGATGGGACCGGAAGGGGCGGTCGACATCGTTTACAAACGGGAGTTAGAACGGGCAACGGACCGGGAAGAGGTTCGCCAACAGAAGATCGGGGAATTTCGCGACCGCTTTGCCAATCCCTACGTCGCCTCCGAGCGGGGTTTTGTGGATGCAGTGATCCAACCGCGCGATACCCGCAAGAAGCTCATCCAGGCCCTGGAGATGCTGGAGACCAAGCGCGACCGAAACCCACCCAAAAAGCATGGGAATATACCCCTGTAGGCGATGGCAGCGAAGGCCGACGGCGGATGCCTAGCCACCGATCCCAGGCTTTTGAGGGTGGAAAGGGGAAAGGGGGCAACGGGCTTGCGATGAAAGCCGCGAGTCGAGGACGTTAGCAGGGAATGTCGCGCTCGCCCACTAAATAGCAAGAGTCCCAAAGCGGGTTGAGCCTGGTTGTTCTCGGCCAGAAGCTCGCTTTCGACCTGGGCCAACCAGCGTTGACGTTTGCCTTGCGGCCTGCGTCGGCTGTGATTATGCCAAGGCTCCGGGCTTACCGCCAACCGGTCAAACCAAATTCAATGCCTCGGGACTCTATTTTGCCCTTGACACCAGCTCGCTCGCTTGCTCCAACCAGCGTTTTGCGATAGACCTTTGCGGATTTCCTTCCTCATCTTGCGATGAAAAACGAACCTCACTCAGGCCCCGGGCGCCACGCCAGCTAGCCCAAACTTCGAAGCCGTGTCCAAGAACGAGTATCCTTTTACGCTTTTTATTTTTTTCGTCAATCGAAAACGGCGTCTCCGTATCTGGTGTGAATCGAAGCGAGTGCAGGCGGTCCACAAGCTGCTGACCAAATGTGGTGCAACCCGGAGTGAGGGCTTTCTTCTGCTCGGCATTCGCCCAGCATTCGCACGGCAAGGACTTTTTCTCGGCCGGCAATTGCTGCTGTGGAAAAGTGGACTCCAGCCGCAATGTGCTGAGGAAAATCCGGCGGCACCCAAATTTCGCCGAACCATGGACGGCTCAATTCCGGCGTCCGACTGGTGACATGATTTTTAGCAAGCGTTGGGGGCGGATTGCTAGGATGGAATCGTGTCCTCGCTTGTCGAGCTCCGCCACCTCTCGATTGAGATTCCGCTCCGCGATTCCTCAGCCGCAGCTTTGAGCCGAGCCGGACAGGCGGGGACGCCTCGTAGCCTTCCGCCATCGCTGTTTGCGGTTTCCGATGTCGCCTTCACCATTGCTTCGGGAGAAGTTCTCGGGCTAGTCGGGGAATCCGGTTCGGGGAAATCTCTGGCATCTCTGGCCATCATGCGTCTGCTTCCGCCGGGCCTGCGGGTGAGCGGAGAAATTTGGTTTGACGACGGCGGCCCGGCCCGCAACCTGCTGGCTCTTCCCGAGGAAGAGATGCGCAACTTACGCGGCCGCAAGATTGCCATGATTTTTCAGGAGCCGATGACCGCCTTGAACCCGGTCCTCGAGGTCGGCAAACAGATTGCCGAGGCAGTATCCGTGCACAGTCGAATTTCGAAGAAGGAGGCCTGGGATCGGGCGGTCGAAGCCATGCGGGATGTAGCCATCCCTGATCCGGCTCGCCGCGCCCGCGATTATCCCCACCAGCTTTCAGGCGGCATGCGCCAGCGGGTCATGATCGCCATGGCCGTGGTGAACCGCCCGCAATTGCTGATTGCGGACGAACCGACGACCGCCCTGGACGTCACCGTGCAAGCGCAGATCCTGGCGCTGCTGGCCCAACTGAGAGACAAATTCGGCCTGGCCATGTTGCTCATCTCGCACGATCTCGCGGTGGTCTCGCAGGTGTCCGATCGCGTGGCGGTCATGTATGTGGGCCGCGTGCTCGAGCTAGGATCGAAGCAGCATATCTTTCGGGCGCCGGCGCACCCCTACACCTGCGGTCTTTTGCAAGCGGTTCCGTCGCTGGCGAGCGATCGTACGCAACCCCTACGCACCATCGAAGGAACGGTTCCACCCCTCGGAGCCGAGCTGCGCGGGTGCCCATTTGAGGCTCGCTGCGATCTGCGCATCCCGCAGTGCACGCACGATCTCCCGCTGTTGGTCGAAGTCGCACCCGGGCATTGGGCGCGCTGTCCCGTGGTCAATCCATAAGGCCGAGAGCAACTCCGGATCTTCCCCGCTCGCTCGCCTGGGTGCCTGCGCAGGCTCCCGGGTCTATAATCGCCACTGCCTAATTTACCTGTGCGCGTTCTTCTGCTCAGCGATATTCATAGCAACCTCGAAGCCCTTGAGGCCTGCCTGGCGGCCGCTCCCGCCTATGACCTGGTGGTGAACCTGGGGGACGTCGTCGGATACTGCGCCAGCCCCAACGAGGTCGTGGCGCGATCTCGTGAGCTGGGGGAGATCTTCGTGCGCGGCAACCACGACAAAGCCGTCTGCGGCCTCATGGGCCTCAAAGAGTTCAACCCGGTCGCAGCCCTGGCGGCGGAATGGACCCGCGCCCAGCTCATCCCGGGAAACCTCGAATGGCTGCGCAGTCTTCCCCAAGGTCCAATCGAGGTTGACCGATTGCCGAACGTACAGTTGGTGCATGGCTCGCCGGTTCACGAAGATGACTACCTGGTGACGGTGCGGGATGCGGTCGAACCAATCCTGCTGGCGCGCATGCCGACGACCTTTTTCGGACACACCCATGTGCAAGGGACCTTTGCCGCGAACGACGAATATGTCGATGCCTATCGACCCGCCTACGAAACCGTGGGTCAAAGTGAAACCGTAGAGGTCCCCCTGAAAGAAGGGCTGCGCTATTTGGTGAATCCCGGCTCGGTCGGGCAGCCGCGGGACGGAGACTGGCGCGCGGGTTTCGCCATTTTCGACAGTGATGCGCGGGTTGTGACCTTTTGCCGGGTTCCCTACAATTTGAAGTCCGCGCAGGATCGTATCCTGGCCGCGAAGCTGCCCCTTCGCTTGGCTACGCGGCTGGCGGCGGGAAGGTGACCGCGAGCCGAGGAGGCGCAAGCGCATGACCCAACCCGCGGCTACATCCGCTAGAACGGTAGAATCAGTAGCGAGCTGGTTCGAGCTTGAGAGGCTCCGTGATGGCAAAAGAAATCCCCCTGGGCGCGAAGGCAACCGCCGAAGAAACCGTAGAATTCAAGCACACCCTAACCGCGCATCATCCCGAATTGCCCCCGGTTTATTCCACCCCGGACATGATCCGGCTCATGGAGACGGCAGCCTCCCTGGCCCTGCACCCGTATTTAGAGGAAGGGGAAATCTCGGTGGGAACGCAGATTCACGTCGAGCATCGGGCGGCCAGCGGGATGGGCGCGAAGGTCCGGGCCGAGGCCGTGCTCGAATCCTTCGACGGGCGCTTCTATACGGTGCGGGTCGAGGCCAGGGATGAGCTCCAGGAAATCGGTCGGGGAACCGTCGGCCGGGCAGTGGTGAAAGTCAGCCAATTCCTCGAGAAGTTGCACAAGCGGGCCGCTTCCTAAAGCGGTCCCGAGGGCGAGGGAACTATGTCCGAGGCACAGCAACTGAGGGCCAACCGCTTGCGTGAGATGCATCGCGGGGCCCAAGCCCTCCTGCTTCCGAATGTCTGGGATGTGGCCAGCGCGCGCATCATCGAGGAGGCGGGATTTCCGGCAATTGCCACCACCAGCGCGGGAATTGCCTTTTCCGTCGGCTATCCCGACAATCAGAGGATCTCGCGGGAGCAGATGTTGGCGCGCGTGGGGCGCATCGCGCGAGCCGTACAAGTGCCGGTGACGGCCGATGTCGAGGGCGGCTACGGAAGCCGGCCCGAGGATGCGGCCCGCACCGCAGTTGAGGTGATCCAGGCCGGCGCGGTCGGCATGAACCTGGAAGATGGCACCGGCGATCCCGCGCATCCCCTGGTCGATCGGCTCCTCGCCGTGGAGAAGATTCGCGCCGTTCGCGAGGCAGCGCGGAAGACAGGGGTAGGGCTGGTGGTGAATGCCCGCACCGACACGTACCTGGATGAGGTCGGGGCGCCGGAGTCGCGCTACGCCGAAGCCATCTTGCGGGCGCGAGCCTATCGGGATGCCGGGGCGGATTGTATTTTTGTGCCAGGATTACGCGACCCAGAGACGATCTCCCACTTCATTCGGGAGGTAGACTGCCCGGTGAATATCTTGGCAGGCCCGGGGTCTCCCTCCGTGCCCGAACTGGAAAAGCTGGGGGTGGCGCGGGTGAGCTTGGGGTCGGGAATGATGCGCTCCACTCTGGGCCTGGTGCGTCGGATCGCCGAGGAATTGAAGAGCTCCGGCACCTATCGCGCCCTTGAAAACGCTCCTGCTTACGCCGAAGTCAATCAACTGTTCACCCGCCGTGCTCTCCAAATGCACGGTCCGGGATAGGGCGCCCCTCCGTGCTGCGCGATGTACTATGGAGGGGTGCATGGGCTGCCCCAAACCGTTCTCGCCTA
>JASHSL010000457.1 GCA_030040855.1 Terriglobales bacterium | reverse complement strand
TGCTCAGATCGTTCCAGCCGGACAGCGACGCGCGGTCGAGCAACTTTCTGACTTCGCTTCACGGTCCAATACGGTCCAATAGTCTGGTGTTTTTTGATGGCGAAAAAGGACGGGGCAACTTTGCAAGTGATTGAGAAGATTGGTGGAGCTAGTCGGGCTCGAACCGACGACCTCATCGTTGCGAACGATGCGCTCTCCCAACTGAGCTATAGCCCCACGTTGCGAGCAAAACACCATGGATCGATCAACCAACACAATTTTATCAGTCTTTGCGAACGGTGGTGGGATGCATTAGCCGGGCCGCAGGTGCTGCGCTGTGCGCCGCTTGCGCCCGGTGGCTGGGAGGTTGGTTAGGGAAGGCAAGGAGAAATCGTACTTTTTCCCCCCCCGGCGTCGTAGGAAAGGCAGCAGAAAGCCACAGATGCAGGAGGACATCCGGCAAATCCCGAAATACAGCGGTTTCTTTTTTCTTCACTTCGCGCTATAAATCCTAGGCGGCATTGTGGAGGCATGTATGGTGACTCAGGCCCGAGCAGAGGATAAAAACGGCAAAGCCAGGAGTTTCGGTGAAAACATCGAGAGCGATCTCGCTTCAAGATTCTTGCGCGTGGTGGAGGTAGCGGCGATCGCGTCGGCCCGCACCATGGGTCAGGGGGCGCGCAAGTTGTCCGACCAGGTGGCTACAGAGGCGATGCGCCAGACCATGGACGGCATTCCCATGCGAGGGACCATCGTCATAGGAGAAGGGGAGCGCGACGAAGCCCCGATGCTGTTTATCGGCGAGAAGGTGGGTGCGGAGTTTAGCGACGGGACAGACGTGCCGGAAGTGGATATTGCCGTGGATCCGCTGGAGGGAACGAATCTCTGTGCTACCGGTGCGCCCGGGGCCATCACCGTGCTCGCTGCTTCGGAGCGCGGCGGTTTGTTGAACGCCCCCGACTGTTACATGGAAAAGATTGTTGTGGGGCCGTCTTGCAAAGGCGCTGTCGATCTCGATGCCCCGGTCGCCCAGAACCTGAAAAACGTTGCCAAACGGCTGGAGCGCGACGTGGAAGACCTCGTCGTGATTGTTCTGGATCGCCCACGGCATGAAAAGCTGATTGCGGAGATTCGCGCGGCCGGAGCACGCATCCGGCTTATCGGGGACGGTGATCTCTCCGCCGGCATCGCGGCCGCAGTCCTCGGCACGGGCGTGCATGCGGTAATGGGCTCGGGTGGTGCCCCGGAGGGCGTCATTACAGCTGCTGCGATTCGTTGCTTGAACGGATACATGCAAGGGCGACTGGTCGTCGACAAGCCCGAACTCGAGGAGCGCATTGCACGCATGGGCATCAAGGACAAGAACCGAGTTTATCAGGCGGAAGACCTTGCGCCGGGCAAGCAACTGATCTTTGCCGCGACCGGAGTCACGGAGGGTGCATTACTGCGTGGTGTGCGCTTTTTCGGCGAAGGCACGCGAACCTCGTCGGTGATCATGACCTTGCGAACCAGAAAGGTACGGTTCATCGACAGCATCCACTTGGAGAAGGGGCCGGATGTGAAGGTAAAGTTTGCTTAAGGGGTTCGATCGTTCTTATCTCGCACGCGACCATCGACCCAGAACTTCGTCTTTGCAACGCAAAGGATCGAACGCAGTTACGCTGCCGAGGCTGCTCTCGGACCGGCGAGGCTCGCTGGTGAGCGGCGGTTACTGAAACTGCTTCATGACTTCGGGTGGAACTCTTGGTGGCGGAGGATAGTCCTCCGAAGAAGCTTTAAACAGGGCGACGGTCTGCTCCAGACGCTTAGTTCCGTCGTGCACTGCGATCTCATGCGGCTTGGAGCCGTGGTAGCTCTGCCAGAGAGATACGCCCGCGTAGGCACCGTCTTTGCGGAGAACGAAGTAAACCATATCCACGAAGCGCAGGCGGGCTTGGTCATGGTTGTAGTTGCGGACAATGCGTTCGAGTGCATCCATGCCGGCCTCGTGGGGCGACATGCCGCGGCGCATGTTTTCGACGATGGTGTGAGCACCGGCTACCTTTATGTTCTCTTCTCCGCTGCCGGTTGCTCCGGCTGAGCCGACGTCCTGGTCGCTATAGCAGCCGGCGCCGATGATCGGCGAGTCTCCGCAGCGCCCGGGGAGCTTCCAGGCCAGGCCGCTAGTTGTCGTGCAACCCGACATCTCGCCGTTCACATTCAGGGCGGAGCAATGGATCGTGCCGTGAGGGGGAAACAGGACCGCACGGACTGCCTCGGCCCGGAGCTCAGGCGCAATCCCAAGATCGGCGGCTCGTTCTTGCAGGTGACGAAAGCGTTCTTCGAAAAGCTCAGATTGTGGCCTGTTCGCAGAGTCTGGGGGCTGCCAATGGGGGTCGGCCAGGCCCGGTCCCCACCAATCCCTGCTCGAGTGATATTCCTTCCACAATAGCCAGACCTTGCGGGAGTGGTCCGTCAACAGATTCTCCCGCGGGAAACCCATCGCGACGGCAAACCGCTCCGCGCCTTCTCCGACCAGCATCACGTGCCCGGTGTCGGTCATGACGGCTTTTGCCACCAGAGAGACATTCTTGATATTGCGAACGCCGCCAACCGAACCCGCCCGTCGGGTTGGGCCGTGCATGCAGCAGGCGTCCAGTTCGACGACACCTTCCTCGTTGGGCAAACCACCCAGTCCGACAGTGGTGTCGTTGGGATCGTCTTCCGGACCCTTCACTACTTTCAGGGCCGCATCCAGAGTGTCTCCTCCTCCCGCCAGGAAAGCATAAGCATCGTCCAAATAGCGGTAGCCATTATGGGCACAGATGATGATGGGTCGCTTGCCGCTCAAGGCGCTGGCCTGGGATCCGGGGGAGTTCTGGGCTTGGTTCTTTATCCATCCCAGCGAGAGCGAGCCGGCGACGGCAGTCGTGAGAAA
>JASHSL010000456.1 GCA_030040855.1 Terriglobales bacterium | reverse complement strand
GGCTGCGGTCGCACGGTTTGACGGTCAACCTGGTGCACAAGGCGGGTTTGACGATTGACGTTTCAGGCACGGCAGGCGAAGTGCGGGATGCGTTTCACACCGAGATCCACCAATATGAGGTGCGCGGCGAACTGCACATCGCCAACGCCACGGATCCCAAGATTCCTGCTGCTCTTGCCCCGGTTGTGGTGGGGGTCAATTCCCTGAACGACTTTAAACCTAAGTCCATGATGGTGAATCCGCGGCCGAACCTTACCATTAAGTGTGCCGGATGTCCGGATGGTCTCGACAATGAGGTGATCTATATAGAGACGCCGCCGGACTTCGCCACGATCTATAACGTATCTCCACTCTATAAAGAAAAGACCCCCATTACGGGCACGGGAGAAACGATCGTTGTACTCGAGGAAAGCGATATTCTAGCCGCCGACGTCGCTACCTTCCGCAAGGCGTTTGGCCTATCCTCGTTCTCGGGCACCTTCACCCAAATTCATCCTGGATCGGGTTGCACAGATCCGGGCAGGAACGGGGCGGAAGGCGAGGCGGCCCTCGATGCCGAGTGGGCTGGCGCGGTGGCTCCCGATGCCGATGTCGAGCTGGCCTCCTGCACAGATACCGCCACCAACTTTGGCAACCTCATTGCCGCCCAGAATTTAGTGGACAGCAAGACGCCTCCGCCGATCCTAAGTCTGAGCTTTGGCGGCTGCGAATCGGCTCTTGGACCGAGTGGCAACGCCTTTTTTAAGGATTTGTGGCAGCAAGCGGATGCGGAAGGGGTGTCGGTCTTCGTATCCGCGGGTGACGGCGGTCCGGCGGGCTGCGACGACTTCGATCTGATCCCCACCTGGGCGATCGGGGGCATCGCGGCCAGCGGCTATGCTTCGACACCCTACAATGTCGCTACCGGTGGCACGGATTTTCTCGCTACCATCATCAACGCCGGCACGTATTGGAGCACGACCAACAGCGCTACGCACGAATCCGCGAAGTCCTACATCCCGGAGATGACTTGGAACGATTCCTGCGCCAGCAGCGTGTTGTTTGAGTTGGAGGGATCCTCGAGCGGCCTCGCCTTCTGCAACAGCACGACCGGCGAGGACTTCCTCGATATTATTGCCGGCAGCGGAGCTCCGAGCATGATCTACTCTAAGCCTTCCTGGCAGGCCGGGACGCTGGGCAATCCGAACGATGGCAAGCGTGATTTGCCCGATGTCTCCTTGTTTACCTCGAATGGTTTCTATTTTCAGGCCATTGCGCTCTGCATGTCCGATGCGAGTCAGGGCGGATCTCCTTGCAACTATGCCAACGGCACCGACGTGCTCCACAACAGTGCCGGCGGCACCTCCTTCAGCGCGCCTCAATTTGCCAGCATCCAGGCATTGATCAATCAAAAGACGGGCGAGCGTCAGGGCAACCCCGATCCCGTTTACTATGACCTGTATCGGACCGAATTCGGCACATCGTCGGCCCCTGACACGACCAACCTGGCAGCTTGCAACGCCACCCAAGGGAACGCGATATCCTCGGCCTGCGTTTTCCACGACGTAACCGTGGGCAATAACGATGTTCCCTGCGCTGGCCCAAACAGTTGCTACGATCCTTCGCCGGCGACCGATTACGGGGTGCTATCGACCTCCGATTCGTCGCTGCATGTGGCCTACCCGGCGCAGAAGGGCTGGGACTTCGCGTCGGGCTTGGGCAGCGTGAACGTGACCAACCTGGTGACCAAGTGGCCGTGAGGCCCTGGGTGAGGAGACGGGGTGATTGTTCAAGCTAGCGTCACGATCATCCGCTCTGCCTGATCAGACGGTCCGCCTGCGGCGACAGAAGGCGTGTGCGGGCCGCCATGCTTCACCTTGGAATCTAGCGTCGATCGAATGGCTTGTGGTCATCGTCACTGAAGGCGACCAATCGACCTACGCCTGAATCTCGACGTAAGGCTGATCCGCCGCCGCACGCGCTCGCCGGAATGCCTCCGGCAGCCCGCCCACCAGATCGGTCGCGACCAGCGACTGTTCACCCATCGTTTCCTTGGCCACATCCCCGGCGCGGCCATGGAGGAAAACGGCGGCCATCACCGCTTCGAAAATACGCTGCGGATTCTGCGCCAGCATGCCCGCCACCATGCCGGTGAGGATATCTCCCGTGCCGCCGGTCGCCATGCCGGGGTTTCCGGTCGCGTTGACCCAAACTTCCCCATCCGGCTTGGCTACCAGCGTTCGATGTCCTTTCAGCACCGCAATCAGGTTATGTTCCCGGGCGAAGTTCCGGGCTAGGTTGATGCGATCGCGTTGCACGGCCATCACGGTTGTGCCGGCCAAGCGAGCCATCTCTCCGGGATGCGGGGTAATCACGAGCGACTTGCCCTTCCCGTCCAGTTCGCCGGCCAAGCCCGCAAAAGCGTTCAGTCCATCGGCGTCGAGCACGAGCAAAGCCTCACTCTTTTGCACTATCGTTCGCACGAATTCAGAGGTTTCCGGGTTCCGGGAAATTCCCGGTCCGATGGCCAAGACCGTCTTCCCCTGCACCAGCTGATCGAGCTGCCCCTTGGCGAGAGCGCGCATCGAAATGGTGCCGGCGTCGGTTTCCTCGAGCGGCTCGGTCATCACTTCGGGATGGAATCCAGCCACGGTCACCAGCACCGATTTCGGAGTTGCGACGGTGGAGAGCCCGGCGCCGACACGCAAGGCCGAAATTCCAGCCATGGCCGCTGCGCCCGCTTTCCCGAGCGAGCCTCCGAGAACGAGCACATGTCCAAAGCTTCCTTTGTTCGACTCCGCCGGTCTGGGCCCGACCAGGGGAGCGATCTCGTGGGCGGTGATCAGATTCAGGCGGAGGGTGGAAACCATCGCTTCTTGAGGGGAACCGATGGGGGCGATGCGCGTCACGCGCGCGCCCAGGCCGCCGAACACATGAGCCGGACGCGGCGCGGTGAAGGTAATCACGCCATCGGCGCGCGCCACCGCTCCGGTTTGCTCGCCTACGACGTCGGCGTCCGCACCGGAAGGGATGTCGACGGCGACGACCGGAGCATGGCGTTGGTTCAGCCACTCGATTGCCTGCGCATACAGGCCTCGAACCGGGGGGCGAAAACCGGTTCCCAAGATGGCATCCACCAGGAGATGCGCCTCGAACACCGTCCGCGCCTGTTCTCCGCTCAGCTCTTCGTTCGAACGGGCGAACTGAGGAGGTACTGGAAGGCGGCTGAACATCTCCGCCGCATCGCCTTGGAGCTCGGATGGCTCACCCAGCAATAGAATGCGCACTTCTCGCCCCGCCTCCAGCAACTTGCGGGCGGCTACAAAACCGTCTCCACCGTTGTTTCCCTTGCCGCAGATCACCCCGATCCGCTTCGCCGTTGGATACTGCGAGAGGACAAAGTCGGCAACCGAGGTTCCCGCATTCTCCATGAGAGTCAGGGAAGGTACCTGAAACCGCTCGCTGGTAAGGCGATCAATTTCGCGCATTTCCTCTCGAGTTACGATCTTCATGGCTGCGCCGCGATCTCTGCGCGTTGCCGCGAGGGACACAGTTCGCCCCTCGGGTTCGGAAGGCCGGCGGGCTCGATCTGGTCTTCAGGAGCGGGATGGAAGAACATGCTGTGCTCGCGCTGGACCCTAAGAATTGATGAAGCGCCCCTGCCTGAGGCGAGAGGCTGCGATGAGAATCGCAGGGAATTAATCCGCCATCGAGGGTGCACCTTCGGGTGCCTGGGCGTTCGACAGCTGCACCCGGCTATGATGCCGCGCGTACGTGAAATAGATCACCAGGCCGATGGCCAACCAGATAATCAACCGTGCCCAGGTTTGCCAGGCCAAACTAAACATCATCAGCAGGGAAACGACGATGCCCATGATCGGCGTGAACGGAATCCAAGGAGCCACAAAAGCCCGGGGCACCTCGGTTCCGCGTCGGCGCAGGATCCAAACTCCGCTGCACACGATGACGAAGGCCAGCAGGGTGCCGATCGAGACTAGCTCTCCGAGCACGTTAATCGGGGTCAAGGCGGCGACGGTGGCTACACAGGCGCCAACCAGGATGGTCGAGACATAGGGTGTGCGGAAGCGGGGATGCACGGCGCAGGCCCATTGTGGCAGCAAGCCGTCCTTCGCCATCGAAAAAAACACTCGCGACTGCCCGAGCAACATCACCACCATGGTGCTGCTCAGCCCGCAGATGGCGCCGAGCTTAACCAGCCGGCTGCCCCACTCGACGCCCGTCATATCGATGCCGACGGCAATGGGGTCGGGAACATCGAGGCTGGTATATTTCACCAGGCCGGTAAGCACGCCCGCGACCAGAATGTAGAGAATCGTACAAATCACCAGCGATCCAAGAATGCCGATGGGCATGTCGCGCTTGGGATTCTTGGCTTCCTGAGCGGCGGTCGACACCGCGTCAAATCCGATGTAAGCAAAAAATATGATGCCGGCGGCGGTGGCAATGCCCGACCAGCCGAAATCCCCATAATGCCCGCCATTCGGTGGCAGAAACGGGGTCCAGTTCGCTTGGGCTTCGGCGCGATGGCCCAAAATGTAATTGCCGCCGAGCCCAAGGAAAATCAGGAGCACACTCACTTTTACGATGACAATGAAGGAGTTGAAGTTCGCCGACTCCTTGATGCCAATCACCAAAATGGCGGTAACGATCAAAATTCCAATGAAGCCGAACAGATTGAACGAGGAGTACTGATGGGGCAGAGTGGCGGCGTCAATGTGGTTCAATTGGAGCAGCTTCGAAAATTGTGCGGTCTGCCGCTCCCAACGGCCCTGGTAAA
>JASHSL010000455.1 GCA_030040855.1 Terriglobales bacterium | reverse complement strand
CGACACCGGGCGGTCAGTTGTATTTCCCGGCGCGTCTTCGTCGGATGTTGCTCAAGTGGGCGTGTCCTCCCCAATGGCATCTGCGGGCACTATCCCGATAACAAGTGGGCAGGCAAGTTCCGATACCCAAGTGGTCGTTGGGTTGTTCGCACGACACAAGAGAACTTTCTTGGCGGTTGCTGCAACGGGCGTATTGGGTTTGGCTGGTCTGGGCTACGGGGCATACCGCTGGCTTACGCCCGCTTCAGGCTCTACTGGGGATTCTTGCGAAAGCGATCAGAGGTTTTCTTGAAGGCGATCACCAGTTTTGCTTTTCCGATCAGAAGTCGGAGCGGAGCGACGCTGGCGGGTGTGATTCTGCGATAAGTGATCGGAATGGTCAAGAGAAAAATGTGACTCGAGGATTTTTTCTGAAGCGATCGGATGTTTTCCGATTCCGATCAGGGGTCGGAGCGAAGCGACGTTTTTCGGGAAGAATTGGCGAGCAGCCGCCGCAGCGCAGCGAAGCCCCTGCTGAGCGTAGCGGAGCGGAGGCGGCGCTCGCCTCGCGTGTGCAAAGCATTTCAATGTTCCGGTTTGCCGTTTCGGTTTTTCCGCATCGAATCTCCGCGCATTTCGATGCGGTGGGCGTTGTGAACGAGCCGATCAAGAATCCCGTCCGCCACGGTGGGGTCGCCGATCTGCTCGTGCCACTTGCTGACCGGAAGTTGCGAGGTGAGCAGGGTGGAGCGTGTCTGGTAGCGATCCTCGCAGATTTCCCAAAAATCCCGACGTTCGGGTTCGCTAAGTGGTGCCATGGCCCAGTCGTCGATCACGAGCACCTCGATGCGGCTGAGGTGGATCAGGAGCTGACGCAAGCTGCCATCGGCCCGAGCCAGGGCGAGATCGCGGAACAAAGCAGCAGCGCGCCTGTACAGGGCCGAGTAGCCATCACGACAAGCCTTCTGGGCCAGGGCACAGGCTACAAAGCTTTTCCCCACTCCGGTGGGACCTAACACGAAAACGTTATCGTGTCGCTTTACCCAGGCCGAGTCTTGGGTGAGGGCGCGCAGCACACTTCGGTCCAGGCCCCGTGGGGTACGATAATCAATATCCTCCAGACATGCGTTGATGCGGAGCTTGGCATTGCGGAGTCGACGAGTGAGCGCTTGATTTTGGCGGCAACTCCATTGGTGATCCACCAGTAGAGCAAGACGTTCCGTAAAGCTCAGCTCGCGTATGGTGGAATCTTGTTGTTGTCTCTCCAACGCCTCCACCATGCCGTGGAGACGCATGGCCTGTAACTTTTCCATCATTGGTTGTTCGAGCATGGCCGTCCCTCCTGGTCCGCGAAGTACTCTGGTCCGCGTAGATTGTCATGCTGCGGCGACACCGGAGGGGAAGTGCAGGTGAGCAGTGGCTGCTGATCGAGACCGCTCTTCAAGATCGACTTGACGCTCCGATAACGGCAAGCACCGGTACGAAGGGCACGTTCGGCCGCCGCTTCCATACGCGCCGCCGAGTACTGTTCCGCCAGGCGAATGACTCCCAAGCTGGAGCGATAGCCCATCTCCGGATGCGGCTTGTCGGCCAGGATACGTTCCACTAACTGCGCCGTGTGCGGGCCAATAGTACCCGCCCAGTTCACGATTCGCGACGGCGTCCATTCCAAGTGAGCCTGGTGGCTCTTGGGCCGATGCTCGTGCTCTGTGATCGCCAGTCCATGTCCACGACTGCGCCCATGAGAAGCTACCCTCTGCCCTTTATGGAAGATCTCCACCGTCGTGGGTGTGGATCGGACTTCGACCTCTTCCTGGACGAAAAGGTAGGGAACGCTATAGAAGTTGCCGTCGAAGGCAATGTGATAGTCGATGTTCACTTTGGCCTGGCACCACTGGCTGAGATCGTAGGGAGTTGGGGGGAGGGCCTGTAGGGCCGGCTGATCCACCGCAGCAAATAAGCTGGCCCGCGAACCCTCCCGTTTTTTGAAGGGCCGTTGGTTCAGTTTGTGCAACAGCTCGCGAATCGCTTGGTTGACTTCCTCCAGCGCGAAGAACGTGCGATGTCGTAGGGCGGCCACAATCCATCGCTGCACGACTTGCACTCCGCTTTCGACCTTAGCTTTGTCCCTGGCCCGGTAGGGACGCGTCGGCAAAACTCCCACCCCATAGTGGGCCGCCATCTCCTGGTAGGTCGGGTTCAAGTCCGGATCATAGCGACAGGGTCGGTTCACCCCGGTTTTGGTATTGTCCGGAATCACTAATCGGGGACAGCCGCCAAAAAATTCGAAGGCCCGCACATGGGCGCCAATCCAACTCGGCAATTGCTGATCGTGAGTGGCTTCCGCGTAGGCGTAGGAACTCGCGCCCAGCACCGCCACGAACACGCAGGCCTGGCTTGGTTCAGCACTCTGCCCCTGGTGAATGGGAATCGTGGCTCCCGCCCAGTCCACAAACATCTTCTCCCCGGCGCGGTGATCTTGACGCAACACCACATCCCGTTTCTTCTTCCAGCGTCGATACAATACGCAGAACCGGCTGTAACAGAATCCCTCCGGGTTGGCCTGCCGATATTCCTCCCAGAGCAACTGCAGGGTTACATCCCGATGACGCTGCAGTTCCTGCTCCAGGTGAGCGAAATCGGGAAGGGCTGGCTGGGGTGCGCTTGAACTCGGCGATTTGGCAAACAGAGCGGTTTCCAGCTCCGCATCCCCCCAGCCCTCCGGCAACGGCCAACCCAACCCCGCCTTCTGCGCCCGACTCAGATACTCATGGATGGTGGATTGGGCTACCTGCACACTACGGGCAATCTCCCTTTGCCCCAGCTTGACTTCGTGGTGCAAACGTAGAACCTCTTTCAATTTGCGCATGGATGTCCTCTTTCCGGGCACTGGTAGTCCCCCCTTTCGGACCTCCAGTTTGCCCTTTGTCTATCCAGCGCCGGCTCATGCTCAGGAAGGAAATTTTGCGATCCCGATCAGGGTTTTTCCTGCCCCCGAAAATTGATCGGGATTGGAGAAAACTCCTGATCGGCTTCGCGAAAACTGCTGATCGGAATCAAGAAAAACCGTGATCGGCTTCAGAGAAAACTACTGATCGGATTAGGCAAAATTCCCCAGGTATTCCACTCGTTGCCAAACGAGTGTCCAACGCTGCAAGATTCTTGTGCCGGAAAGATGCTTAGAGTTGCGACACCTGCGTGCCCCAAATCATCTGAGCCTTGAACACAAGCGCCCTGGTGATGCCGGAGTTCACCAACGCCTCTACGTTCCCTTGACCGTAGGCGACCAAGGAGCTTGGAGCGGTACCACCTTCTGCCCGCTCGCCGCTCGGAAGGCAAAAACGCACACGCCCGTGTGGGAAAAGAATGGCATCGGCGAACGGCCAAATTTGTTCCTGCCATGCTAGGGTCTCCGTGCGCCCGAAGATCAGCAAGATGCCAAGACTACCAGTGGCGCTCCCTGGCACATGCAACTCTCGTTACCTACGGCGGATTGTTTGCCCTGTTCTTGATGTGGCGGCTGGTTTGTGCTCCCATCGAACTTGATCAGCAGAGCCAACGATTCATCGATGGTTTAGTCAGCAGCCTTGCCGATACCAAGTCTACGTTGGCGATTCTCGAAGCGCATCCGCCGAGCCTCGAGATAGAAATACTGGATATTCACGTTCAGGCAGACGTCTTGTCGGCCTCGCACACCTTTCATCTTCCCGTCGGTTGCGAATTTTCGTCAGGGTTAAATTGACGCTCCGGGAGACGCAGCCGATGAAGCGGCTGGAGTACCAATTAAGCAGCGTCTTGCATGGCAACGCAGCCAACGCAGATTATGTCAACGACCTTGGGGACTGGGGACTGGTCATCGCCAAAAAACCGGTCGGAATAGGCACAACCTTTCACTACACCGTCAGCAGGCACTTACCCAACTCGCGCCAAGCGTCGAGCGAACGGGAGTACCGGTCGAAGGATGGCTTCATTTCCATGCCAATGGAGTGCATCAGGATGAGATTGGGGCGGCCGTCTACAGGCTGAATGTGTTGACCCGCGCGGCGCAGTTAGCGCCGACATTGTCGGCAAGAAGATCGCCGGAAGGGAATTTTTGAAACTTTGCAACTCTCACCTCGAGCTTTCCAACCCGTCCCGGCTAGGCTTCAACAGGAATCCAGGAAATGAAGATCTGAGTATCAAGACGGACACCCGCTTGTGCTTTGGGCAGGTGGCTGAGGCGATTCGACGGTCAATTTCCCGCTTTGCTGTGGGGGGAGCAGAGGACTCGTTGCATCGAAGGAATGGCCCCGAATACCGCCCAGCAGAGCGGACAGGCTGCGGAATCTCAAGGACATGGCGCCCCGGCACATGCTTGCGCCTGGGGAAGGCGCTGTTTCCGGGAGGGGTCGAAGCGGGTATCGATCTTACCGGTTATTTGTATAGAGGATGATTTCTGAAATGGCACGCCATCGAGACCCGTGGCGAACAACTGCACGGTAAAGTCTCCGGCGCGAGTGTAGGTATGCGTCACGGTGGCGACGGCAGCGCTCGTGCCGTCGCCAAAGTTCCAGCGATAAGCCAGCACGGGGACTCCCGCTGGATCTGCGTCGGCGGAGAATGAAAGGGCATTGCCTGCGCCCGCGGTATCCAGGATCTGGACGCGAACAGTCGGAGCAGCTGGTGGAATGATAGTGTTAATGATCTTCAACACTTTCACCGAGTGCGGTGGCAATTGCAGCGCAATGCTGTCCACATCGGTCTCGAGCGGAGTCGTGGAATTGAAGACGTCAAAGACCTGATTGTGTCCTTGCCACTGCAATCCTAGGTCGCGGACAAGCTCGAACCTATGCGTTCTCTGCTCTTCTGTCCAGTTGAAGACCGTCACGATGGCCTGGCGCTTGCTCTCCCGCAAGAGAAACAGGCTAGGCATGCCATCTTCGGGCGCGTAGCTCATCAAGTCCAACGGCAGCGACGCATGTCCGAGTCGAACCATGTCTAGGAGATCTGCGTTTTTGAGGAGAGCCACTCGCTCCGGATCGCTGCCGAGCGTGGGGAGATCATCTCCGATTTCGTACATTCCACCGGCAAGGGCGGCTAACGCAATCGAGACCTTGGCTTCATCCAGGGTCAGCGGATGTTTGCCTCCATGCCATGCCTGCTCATGGATGGTCTGCTGGGAAACGGTGAAAGCGTCCGGGTCGGCGACATAGAAATTGCGGTTCATGTAGTAACGGGCGGCAATGCCGGGGGCCGCTTCTTTGCTGGCTTCGAAGCTGTGGCCCGTGTCGGTCGAGATGCGCCCCGTGTCCACAAGGCCCACGGGATTGAGCATCGGGCTGCCATCTTTATCGAGTAGAACGTCGTCTCCCACGGCCTCACGAATGATCTCGAGGCCGATGCGCTGGGCCTCAAGTGCGGTCGTATGCGGCTTATAGTAGAAGCCTTCAATAGCGCTGTCGTCCATGAAATCCAGCTTGATGTAACGGATACCCCAAACTTTGGTCAGAGTCGTGTAGGTCTTGCGGAGGTATTCTTGCGCGCCTGGATGGGTACAGTCGAGAGCGTAAAGAGGGTCCCGCCGGGGTTCCTGGCGGATGACCCAGCCGATGTGAATGGGTTGGCCGGCGGCGTTATGCACCAGCCAATCCTTATGGTTTTCATACACCCAGGAGCGCTCCGACACTTCGAAAGGAGCGGTCCAGATTCCGGGAACCAAGCCCAGCCCCCGAATCTTGCTCACCAGAGCACTCACGCCGTTGGGGAACAAGGCGGCATCCGGGGTTGTGTACTCCCCGCGCGCATACTGATAACCCTCGTCCATGTGAAGAAACGTGTAGCCAAAGTCCTTTAAGTTCTCGGCGAGCCAAACGGCGTTGGTCAGTGCCGCACCTTGATTCAGGCCGAAATAATAGGCCGTCCAACTCCACCAGCCAGCAATCCCGGGCGGGCCTTGGCGGGCGTGATGCAACTCGCGAATCAAGTCGCCATAGGTCTCGAGTTGCTGGTAATAATCGGTGCCGGTGCTGACCAGCAGCCGTTCGGAGGCAAGACTCGCCCCCGCGGGAACCGGCAAGTTCAATTCGATCTGGTCTTCCGCAGGAGACTTCTCCAGGGAATTTTCTTTCTCCAGCTCCGTGGTTCCTGTGGCATCGACTTCGTAGGATGTGATGTGATCCTTCTCGACATGCAAGCGCAGGATCGTCAGATACTTGTCGGACGTGAGGGAGCCGAGAAAAAGAGTTCGCTTGCTCTGGCGGTTGTAAATTAACTGACTCCCGACGCCGCGATGCATCCCGCCGTCGGCGTCCGTCAGGTCGTGGATGACCATGCTGGGTCGGTCTTCGCTGAAGCTGTCGGACAGCACGCGGTCGGAAAGGGCAGGTCCCCCGAGATCTGCAATCCCGGAACCAAGGGCTTCCACGCTGCGGATGGCCTGAACCGTAATCCCATTCTCACCCCCGTTTCGAACCGTAACGGCCATGATTAGGAAATCGGGGTTGCCATGTGTTCGCAGCGAGTAGATAAGATCGGGCTTGCCGGGGAGTCCCCGATTGGAGATTGTGAGCCTGGTCCCCGGCCCGAGTTCATCGGTCAAATCCTCGCGCGACCAAGCATGTTGCGGATATTCGCTCGACCTCAGCCAATGATGATCGATTTCAACCGCCACGGCAGAGTGCAGAATCGGTTGGTTGGAAACGGGATCGAAGATGGTGTAGCTGCCATCGACAGGGTTGCACGAAATGCCGATGGTCTTTTCCTGAGCGGCCACCAAGGAGGCGCTGGGGGCCACAGTCGTCTGGCCCCACACCAAGCGGGACAGCAGCAAGGCCAAGATCGGCCACCATTGTCTGCCATTGGTTTTCATTGCTAGCCCTTTCACATCCTGAGCGGAGGCCATGAGTCGCGGAGGTGTGGTTTGACCCGGACCTGACTAACGCACCGCATCGAGACGAAAAGTAATTGTTCGCAAATATACGCGAAAACTGCAGTCGTAGTCAGAAATAATCCCGTTCTCGTGCTGGTGGGGTTGTGCCCTCTGCGACGGAGATCCTTCGCGATCTCGACGCGCGCCAGGAAGACAAGAGGGTTGGGAGAAGATTCCACCATCCCTTCGCGTGTGAAGTCCAGTACTCTCGAGGCCAGCTGATGAAGCGGATCTAGCGGAGAGTTCGAAGCACAGGCTTGTGCCTCGAGCGGGGAAGCTCTGAACCATGATCGGATATGTGCCAGTTTCTGTAGGGGCGAGTTGTGAGTTGTCTTGAAAGGGTCCGGGATTTCGCGCATAATCCAAACTGGGTTGCACCCGTAGCCCCCGCGGTTTGGCTTGACGCAATGGCGAATCGCCTCATGGCACTCTCGTCCAGGGTGGAGGAGCCGATAAAGCTGTCGTGTCCGGTTCGGGACAAGTTGGTACGATGCCGACAGTCTTTTGAGCAACACTCCTCCGAAGAGAATGAATCTCTGACTTATCGCTGACCGGATGACTGGCGGGCACAAACCGGATTCTGCGTTCTGGGCACCAGCGATGGGCAGTGCAATGTTTGAGGGTTTTTGCCGGATGTTCTTTACCTGCTACTGCCCGCTGACAGTAGAGGGACGATGTCACATTCCGGACGAACCGTTCCTGCTCTGTAGCAACCATACCAGCCACGTCGACAGCGCGGCTCTGATGACCGCCAGCGGGCGCAGTTTTCACAGCCTCGCTCTTCTCGGCGCCAGTGATTATTTCTTTCAGTCGCGACGCGTGCGCTGGTCGGTCTCGCCGCTGATGAATGTCATTCCGATCGAACGTCGGCCTGGGTCTAAATCGCTCGCTGCCTGTTTGGCCGCATGCCGCCGATTCCTGGAGCAAACCGGAGGTGGGCTGATTTTGTATCCCGAGGGCACACGATCGCCAGACGGCGAGATGCGTGCGTTCAAAACTGGAGCTGGTCTGTTTGCCGTTGACCTTGGAGTACCGGTCGTTCCGGCCTATATCGAGGGAACGCACCGAATTCTACCGAAGGGACAATGCGTCCCGCGATCCGGCCCTGTTTCGGTACGCTTTGGAGAGGCGCTGGCGTTGGCGAAGCTTCCGTGGAGCGGAGAATCGATTCGAGATCGGCGACGCTCGGCCGTCGAAGCGCTCGCCCGAAGCATTCGACTTCTCAGCCTTCGGTATCAGCCCCGAGAATTTGTCGCTGAGGTCCATGGGAAGGGATAACATCGAAGGCTGGTTCTGGCAACAGCCCTGTTGCTGCCTCGCCGGCACGTGGCAGCGAGCCGCACCGAAGTAACCTTGCAGCCGAGCGCCGCGGAGGCTACCCTTTTCTATACACATGCTCAACAAGAACCCGAGGTCAGCAGCTCAGCAAGCGCAGGATAAGCTTCTTGCTCTTTTAGCCGCACGGAAGGCGCCAACTGCGGATGAGCTCAAGCAGCTCATCCTGGGGCTCGAGGACCACCGCGTTTTGGCGCGGACCTTTCTCCTGGAGGGTACGCCCTTCATTTTTGAGAATCGCCCCATGACCTATGTAATCTTTCGCGAGCAGCTGGCTGAGCAGTTTGAGATCGGTTCGCAAGATGTCTGCATCGTCGGAAGCGCGAAATTGGGTTATAGTCCAAGTTCGCACAAGTTCGGCGCGCCGTTTGCGGAGACGTCGGAGGTAGACGTGGCGCTTGTGTCCGAGCCTCTCTTCTATCGGGGATGCCAGCAGTTATTCGAAGTCCTGAATCAACTGGAGCCCTCGGTTTACGAGGTAAAGTCGAGCCGCTTTGAGAAAAGCAAAGCGCTGCCGATCGTGGACCTGGACAACTGGATCAAGGTTAAGGATTCAATTCGGAACTTCGTTTATCAGAACTTCAATCCCGCTCTTCTACCTCAAGACCATCCCTTGCGGCACGAGATCATTAAGAACATGGCCTCCGCGTCCGGTTTGTTCCTGGCGCTGGAACCGCAGGTCTTTATCTCGAAGATTCGATGCCGTATTTTCCGCAACTGGAAGTTCGCCGAAGAGTATTATGCGGAAACTCTGAGGGTAGCCAAGTTTAGTTTGGCTGGAGGGATCCACCCTGAGCCGGAGATCGAAGATGATGAAGAGTTGTTGCCGGCAGCCAGGCCTGTAAGCGCCTTGGCGGCGGCGGCGCAGTCTTCCGCAAAATCAAACTGACCATCGCTAGGGTTTCTCAATCTCAATCACAAAATTCTGCGCAATTCCTCGAGTAAGCTTGATCCCGCCGGCCTTAGCTCTGTCAGGCTTCCGGCCTCCTCGGCGCGAGCCTCGAGCTCAAGAAGATTGTCGTGAACCATGCTCGGAACCGGCCTGGCGGTTTAGGCGTGGGCAGGGGTAAACCCGCTCCCGGGCCCAACTTCAGCTGTCGGTAGCCGTTCGCTGCCGAGCTGCCCCCCCACTTCTGCAAAATCGCGGCGTTGAGTGAGGGGTGAATCCTGTTTCTTGGTTAAGTGCGGCAAGCTATTGAAAGGGAAGGACTTTTGTGGAAAAATCGTTGTGCTGAGGTTGACCACAGCTGGGAGTCTCGCGATGGCGTATGAGCCCAGGCATATGAAATGGTGGGGTTGGGGAGACGAGGATACGGAGTTCAATGCCCAGGCTCATCCAGGTTTCTGGCCCTATGCGCGGGCGGTGCTTGGAATTGAGCGGGATGATTTCAGTAGGCGTGAGTGGAAGCTCGAAGCCGTCGAGCTTCCCGAGCTTTGCGTCGACGAACGGTTTTTGCATAAATTGCGTTCCTTCCTGAATCCCACCCAGATTTCCGATCACCGCAAGGAGCGCGTAATTCATGCCTATGGCAAGGGATTCCGCGACCTCTTTCGACTGCGCCACGGGCTCGCATCCGGGGCACCGGATCTGGTGGTTTACCCCGAAAGCGAGCGCGATGTGTGTTTGACGCTTCGCGCCGCGGCCGAGCGCGACGTCATGGTGATTCCTTTTGGGGGAGGGTCGAACATTTCCGGATGCCTGGAACGAATGGAGGCCAGACGCCTCTCGGTCTCGCTTGACATGCGCCGCCTGCGGCGGGTGCTGGCCGTGGATACAGCATCCTGTACGGCGCGCACCGCGACCGGAATCTTCGGCCCGGATCTTGAGCAGCAGTTGGGCACATACGGGGTGACCCTTGGCCACTTCCCGGACTCGTTTCTGCACTCCACCCTGGGAGGTTGGATCGCCACCCGATCCGCGGGCATGCAGAGCGATCGCTACGGCAAGATCGAGGACATGGTGGTCGCCGTGCGCATGGTGACCTCCGAAGGCGTTTTGGCCACCCGTACCGTTCCCAAGTCCTCAAATGGCATCGATGTAAACCACCTCTGCATTGGCAGTGAAGGGACGTTGGGAGTCATCACGGAAGCGACCATGCGTGTCCATCTCCGTCCCGCGTTGCGGCTAGTTCGGGGTTATTTGTTTCCCGAATTTGAGGGCGGTATTCAGGCCATGCATGAATGTGTGCGCCAGGAATGTATGCCCGCCATGGTGCGGCTCAATGATCCCGACAAGACGGCTTTGTCGCTGGCCTTCCGGCCCCCGGCATCGCAGCTTTCGAAAGCTATGAGCAGCCTTTTCAAGGGCTATCTCCGGATGAAAGGTCTGGTGCTGCCGCGGGCTTGTCTGATGCTGACTGCCTTTGAGGGCAGTGAAGCCGAAGTGGCTCGCCAGCTGCGCCAAGTGCAGGCCATCTATCGGCGATACGGCGCCGTCAATCTGGGAGAGAACTCGGGAAAGTCGTTTGAAGCGACCAAATACGATTTTCCCCATATCCGCGATTTTCTGCTCGATCGTGATGTTACCACCGACGTGAGCGAAACCTCGACGGTGTGGGGCAATATCCTTCCGCTTTACCGGGACACCATGGACCTGTTGCGCGCTGCTATCCTCGAGAGCCGAGTGCGCCCATGGGCCGGCTCTCACATAAGCCACACCTATCAATGCGGGGCCAGTGTTTACTTTACCTTCGGCTTTCGTCAACAGCGGGAACACGAAATGGAACAATATCTTCGGGTCAAGCGCGCCGTCCAGCAGTCGTTTATCGACCATGGCGCGACACTCTCCCACCACCATGCCGTCGGCACCGAGCATCTGCCCTGGTTGGCTGCGGACATTTCTCCGCTTGGCGTACAGGCGGTCGCAGCTCTCAAACGCGGCCTCGACCCAGGCAATATCATGAATCCTGGACGACTGCAGCCATCCTCGAATCCTTTTGAGACGTGGATGTGATTGGGCGGTCGTCCCGCTCTCTTAAATGCTGCTCACCTCGAGGTTGGGCGCGAGCCAGCCACACGACCCGCTTCGCGCTTGAGCAAAGTACGCGGGCGCGCATCTGGTCTTCGGCAGGCGACATCTGTTACGCCCATGTACAATGTCATCTGGACGGAGCTCGACGCTGATCGAGCGACACGGTATCTTTCGGTGACCGGTCCTCTGGCTTCGTGCAAGTTCCTGAATATTCTCTGCACTTCAAACGCAGACTGATTGCATCGAGCTCGTTCGATTTTCCATTCCAGAACATAAAGTGAGGCATCATGAAGAGCCAGCGTACTCTTGCAGTCTTGCTCGCCATAGTTGCCGCAGCACCCCTGGGCGCGGCGGACACGGTTGTTCTCAATAACGGAGTGAACATGACTGGAAACGTTGATAGCGCTGACGGAAAACAACTTGTATTGAAAACCGACTACGCCGACGACGTGACCATTCAGTGGTCCAAGGTGAAAGAGTTAACCACGGACAAGCCTATTTTCGTGGTTACACCCGACAACAAGACGGTCAGTGGAGTGGTGACCACCGAAGCCGGCACTTTAATCATTCACAGCTCGAGCGGAGACGTCAAAGTGCCGCTCGCCGATGTCAGAACGATCCGATCGCTGAAGCAGCAGGAAGCCTACGAATCCAGCTTGCAACCGAGTCTCGTTCAAGATTGGAAGGGCAGTGTCAACTTCGGTTTTGCGCTGGCTCGGGGTAACAGTAACACGACCAACCTGAACATCGGATTCCTGGCGGATCGCAAAACCCAGACTGATGAGACGAAGGCGTACCTCAACTCCGTATACGCCAATAATACGGCTCCGGGAGGAGGGGTCACGGCCAACGCGATATTCAGTGGACTCGCTTACAAACATGATTTGAACAAGGAAATCTTCGGCTTCGCTTCTGCCGATTACACGCATAATGCGCTGCAATTCCTCAACCTGCAGCAGATCTATAGCGGCGGCCTCGGTCTTCACGCGGTGAATAACCCGAACACGACGCTCGATGTCTTTGCCGGCATTAACTACACTCGTCAAAGCTATAGCGCCGGCGCCACTGCCCTTGGGATTTCGCCGGGTGTGACTCGAAATATCCTGGGTCTCACAGCCGGTGAAACGTTCATGCATAAATTTAGTTCGATCACCACATTCAACGAAGATTTCACGTTTTTCCCAGAGTTGAGCACACCCGGCCAATATCTGTTCGCCTTCGACGCTGCCGCCACTACCAAGATCAGCAAGTGGCTGGGCTGGCAAATCACAATTGCCGACCGCTATGTTAGCAACCCCCCGATCCTTGGAACCAAAACGAACGACATCATCTTCGCAACCGGCGTCACGGTTTCCTTCGACACGTCGATCAAATAACAAAAGT
>JASHSL010000454.1 GCA_030040855.1 Terriglobales bacterium | reverse complement strand
TGAGGATGGTCGACGGGATTCATGGAAACCCCGCGGTTGTGGGGCCGCTTCCCCAGCCAGCGAGTGCGACCGGCTTTGCCAATGGTGATGTTCTCGTGGTCCAGATTGCCCACTTGTCCGATGGTCGCCAGGCAATTCTGTGCGATCTTCCGCGTCTCCCCCGAAGGCAGCTTGACCAGCGCATAATCGCCTTCCTTGGCAACCAACTGGGCGGCGCCTCCGGCGGACCGCACCATCTGCGCACCTTTGCCCGGTTTCAATTCGATGTTGTGAATGGTGGTGCCGGGCGGGATATTGCGCAGCGGCAGCGCGTTGCCCACCAGGATGTCGGCTTCCGGGCCGCTCACCACCTTCTGTCCCAGCTTCAAACCGTTGGGTTGAAGGATGTAACGCTTCTCCCCGTCGGCATAGGTCAGCAAAGCAATGCGCGCCGAGCGGTTCGGATCGTACTCGATCGAAGCCACGGTGGCGGGAATACCGGTTTTATCGCGCTTGAAGTCGATGATGCGCAGTTTGCGCTTGTGTCCCCCGCCGCGGAACCAGCTGGTGATGTCGCCGCCATTGCGACGCCCGCCCGTGCGCTGCTTCCCCGCCACCAAGGGCTTGTGGGGCTTCGTGCGGGTGAGGTCATCATTGACCAGCGTCGTACGGAAGCGCAGGGTCTGGGTTGTCGGTCGGTACGTTTTGATTGCCATAAGTCAACCTTCGCGATCGCTGCTCACGCGTCGCAGGGGTGCCTTCGTCCCGGCTCTCGGCCACGACGAACCACCCGGATTAGAGATTCTGTGCGTATTCCGGTATCTTCTCGCCCGCCCGCAAGCGCACGTATGCCTTCTTCCAGTCCGGGCGATAGCCGGCAAACTTTCCCCGCCGCCGTTCCTTGCCCGGATAACGAGCCGTGCGCACCGAATCCACTTTGACCTTGAAAATGATCTCGACCGCCTGCTTGATTTCCGTCTTGGTCGCCCGCGGAGCCACCTGGAATACCAACGTGTTTTGGTGTTCCTTGATGGCCAGGCCCTTCTCCGTTATCACCGGGCGGCGCAGAATCTGGTAGGCCGATCTCATCAGGCCACCTCCGCCGCTTTCTCATGCCGAGCGCGACGACGGGGAACACGCGACGCCTTCTTCGGCCCGTCTTCCTCCTTGGGATCCCGGCGCTGCTTTTGGGGCAAGGAATTCTTGAGCGATAGCTCCAGCTTCTCGATGGCGGGCCGGGTAAAGATCGCCCGGTCGTAACGCAGCAGGTGATAGGGATGCAGTTGGTTTCCGGCCACCAGTTCGATTCCTTCCAGATTGCGGGAACTAAGCTCCAGGTTACGATTGCCGTGCCGCGGCACTTCGACCAGCAAAGCGGTTCCCTCCACCTTCAACTTGTCCAACGCCTCGCGGAACCATTTGGTCTTGACTTCCTTGACCTCGAAGGCGTTGACCACCATGAGCTTGCCATCGGCGAACTTGGCGGCCAGCGCCGAGCGCAGCGCGCCCAAGAGCTTCTTGCGCGGGAAAGCATATTCATAGGAGCGAGGCTGCGGTCCGTGGACCGTGCCGCCGTGCCGCCACAGGGGAGACCGAATCGAGCCGATGCGGGCCCGCCCGGTGCCCTTCTGTCGCCACAGCTTCTTCCCCGAACCCGAGACCCGCCAGCGGTTCTTGGTAGCGTGCGTCCCCGCCCGTTGCGCCGCCCGGTAGTGCTTCACCGCTTCCCAAAGCAAATCTTCATTGACCCGGCTGAAGACCTCATCGGCCAACTCAAGCGTTCCGACCTTCTCTCCGCTCAGATTGTGAACGTCAATCGTTGCCATGGCGCCTTGTCGCAGCTCCTCTTGCTTCCTCTCATGCCTTCTTGGCGGCGCGCTTGGCCGCCTTCAACGGATCCACGGTGGTGGCGCCGGCAAATCCGCGACGCTCTCGCGGCGGCTTCTTGGCTTTGACAATCACCAGATATCCGCCATTCGGCCCCGGCACGCTGCCTTCGACCACCAACAGGTTGTCATCCTTGTCCACGCCGAGGACGCGCAGATTGCGCACGGTAACGCGCTCATGCCCCATGTGCCCCGACATGCGCATGCCCTTGAACACGCGCGAGGGAAAGGCGGAAGAGCCGATCGATCCCGGGATCTGAAACATCGAACCGTGCGATTTCGGGCCACCGCGAAAATGGTGGCGCTTGACCACTCCCTGGAACCCGCGCCCCTTACTCACGCCAGTCACGTCGACAAACTTCTCGCCGTCAAAGATGTCGACCAAGACCCGGCTGCCCGCCTTGATCCCTCCGCCATCGGCCTGCGGCTTCTCCTCCACCTCGAGAGGAACTTCACGCACGAAGCGGACGGGCGGCAAATTGTGCTTGGCCAAGTGGCCTTGGATGGGTTTCGGCAAGCGCGACAGCTTGACGAACTCGACCAGTCCGATTTGCGCCGCCTCGTAGCCATCCTTCGCCTGGGTCTTATGCTGGGTAATGACACACGGTCCTGCCTGCAGCACGGTCGCGGGGTGCACGTCCCCTTTGGCGTCAAAGAGCTGGGTCATGCCGACCTTTTTCCCTAGAATTCCTGCTATCTTTGCCATTTCCTATACTCTCCCGCGAGCGGGCTCGACCGACTGCCGCCTGGACGCCGAACGTCGAGCGGGTTATTTGTGCTCCTTGCCAAAGGCCTTGATCTCGACGTCCACGCCGGCCGGAAGATCGAGTTTCATCAAGGCATCGACCGTCTGCTGGGTCGGCTCGAGAATGTCGAGCAGGCGCTTGTGGGTCCGGATCTCGAACTGCTCACGCGATTTCTTGTCCACGTGAGGCGAACGCAGCACACAATATTTGTTCTTCATGGTGGGCAAGGGAATCGGACCCGCGATCTGCGCCCCCGTACGCTTGGCGGTCTCGACGATCTCACCCGTCGACTGATCCAGGATGCGATAGTCGTAGGCTTTCAACCGGATGCGAATTCTCTCTTTTCCAATCACGTTAGGCCTTCAACTCCTCCGCTTGCGATCCCGAAGGTCGAAGCTTTAGGGCAGGGTGCGCACCCAGCCGTGGGGGAAGCCAGGGCTTCATTGCAGGATCTCGCTAATGGTGCCGGCTCCGACGGTGTGGCCGCCTTCGCGAATGGCAAACCGCAACCCCTTCTCCATCGCCACCGGCGTGATCAGCTCGATGATCAAAGCCACATTGTCCCCCGGCATCACCATCTCCGTCCCCGCCGGCAACTCCGCCACCCCCGTCACGTCCGTCGTCCGCAGGTAAAACTGCGGCCGGTACCCCTTGAAAAACGGCGTGTGCCGCCCCCCTTCTTCCTTGGTCAAAATGTACACTTCCGCCTTGAACTTGGTGTGCGGCGTGATCGACCCCGGCTTGGCCAACACCATCCCCCGCTCCACCTCCTCTTTCCCCGTCCCCCGCAACAGCAGCCCGGCGTTGTCCCCCGCCATCCCTTCATCCAGCGACTTCTTGAACATCTCCACCCCGGTCACCACCGTCTTGCGCGTCTCCCGAAACCCTACGATCTCCACCTCTTCCCCGACCTTGATCTTCCCCCGCTCGATCCGCCCCGTCACCACCGTCCCCCGCCCCGAGATCGAAAAAATGTCTTCGATCGGCATCAGAAACGGCTTCTCGATCTCCCGCTGCGGCAGCGGTACATACTCATCGACCGCCTTCATCAGCTCGTCGATCTGCTTCTCCCACTTCGCCTCCCCGTTCAGCGCCCCTAACGCCGACAGCCGCACCACCGGCACCTTGTCCCCGGGAAATTGATAGCTCTTCAATAACTCCCGCACTTCCAACTCCACCAAGTCCAGCAACTCCGCATCTTCCACCGCATCGCACTTGTTCAGCGCCACCACAATATAGGGAACCCCCACCTGCCGCGCCAATAACACGTGCTCCCGCGTCTGCGGCATCGGCCCGTCGGTCGCCGCCACCACCAAAATCGCCCCGTCCATCTGCGCCGCCCCGGTGATCATGTTCTTGATGTAGTCCGCATGCCCCGGACAGTCCACGTGCGCATAATGCCGCTTGTCCGTCTCATACTCCACGTGCGCCGTCGCGATCGTGATCCCCCGCGCCTTCTCCTCCGGCGCGTTGTCGATCGAATCAAACGAGCGAAACACCACCTTCGGATTGTGCTTCTGCAACACCTTGGTGATCGCCGCCGTCAACGTCGTCTTCCCGTGGTCGATGTGCCCAATCGTCCCCACGTTCACATGTGGCTTGGTGCGTTCAAATTTCTCTTTCGCCATGGGTTTCTAGCTCCTCAATCCTGTCGTCAGTCGCCCCGACCGGGCTGTCTTCGGAAACTCGAGCCCGGCCGTCGGCAAGCCGTCTGCGTTGCTTCATCTCCCCACGGTCTTGCCCTGCACGCGGGCGATAATTTCTTCTGCCACCGAGCGCGGCGCCTCCTCATAGCGGGCAAAGTGCATGGAGTACGTCGCACGCCCCTGGGTGCTCGAGCGCATGTGAGTGGCGTAGCCAAACATCTCCGCCAAGGGGACGATGGACTTGAT
>JASHSL010000453.1 GCA_030040855.1 Terriglobales bacterium | reverse complement strand
ACGATCACCACCCTTCCCCCGGCGTCGCCAGCGGTGAATACCCATCCTGCTTCGCTGCCAGAGCGTACTGCGGAGCGCAACTCGGAAACCAAGGTGGGTCCCGATGTCTGAGTTCGCCGCCGAACTGCCGTCCAACGGAACAGAGGAGGAAACCATGCCCGCCATGAGTTTCCTCGAGCATCTCGAGGAGCTCAGGCGGAGGCTTTTTTACGCGATTATCTCCGTCGTGATTGGCTTCTTTCTTTGCTGGGGCTATGCCGAAAACATCGTCGGCTGGATGCAGCGACCGATCATGGACGCGCTCAAACGCAACAATATGCCGCAGACGCTCGTCTACCTGAATCCTACCGATCCCTTCAATCTTTACCTGAAGATTGGGTTGCTGGCGGGATTGTTTGTGGCTTGTCCCTTTGTGCTGTATCAAGTTTGGATGTTTATCTCTCCCGGCCTTTACCGCCATGAGAAGCGTTATGTGGTGCCGTTCATGGCCTCCACCATCCTGTTATTTTTGTCCGGAGGATTCTTCGGTTACAAACTTGTGTATCCTGCCGCGCTCGATTTTCTGATCGGCTATGGCAAGCAATTTCAGCCCATGATCACCATCCATGAATATACGGATTTGTTTTTGACCGTGATTCTTGGGCTGGGTGTGGTGTTTGAATTGCCCATCTTGGTCTTTTTCCTGTCCTTGATGGGGGTCGTTAGCGCGGGCTGGATGTGGCGCAACGTGCGCTACTCGATTCTGGTCATCTTCATCATTGCCGCCATCCTGACTCCGACCACCGACATCCTCAACATGTGCATCTTTGCCGCTCCCATGGTTGCACTCTACCTGTTGAGCATCGGGATCGCGTATCTGGTGCACCCGAAGCAGAGGAAGGCGCGAGCCGCAAGAAGAGGCTGATGGGAACTCCTGGCCGCCTTTTGCCAACAAACCGCTGACTATGAGGCGCGTGCGAATCGCCGTTGTGACTCTCGGCTTGGTCCTGGTCTCCTGTACCCAGGCAAGAAATACCGCCGCAGGAGGCAATTCGAGTGCGGAGGCGCAGTCGGCCTCTCCCGCTGCCAGTTCCCCGGCTCAGCCGGCGGTCCCTGGCCCTCCTCCTAAGTTCGACTCCAATCGAGCGTTCCAATATGTAAAGGAGATTGTGGCGTTCGGCCCGCGTCCGATCGGCAGCCAAAATCACAAAAAGGTGGAAGATTACATTCTTTCTCGTCTGAAGGGTGACGAGGTGGAGGAGGATGCCTTTACGATCGAGACCACAGAAGGCAAATTTCCCGTCCGCAACCTCATCGCCAAATTTCCCGGGACCGAGGACGGAATCATCATCATCGCCAGCCACTACGACACCAACTATCCGCTGCGGGATACGTCCTACGTGGGGGCGAACGATGGGGCTTCCTCGAGTGCGCTGTTACTTGAGATCGCCAATCAATTGCGCGGCAAGAAAAGAGAAGGGTACAGCGTATGGTTGCTTTGGGACGATGCCGAGGAATCCATGCGCCTGCCCTGGTTCGATCCCGAGAGCTTGTACGGAGTACGTCACTTGGCTCAGAAATGGCAAGCGGATGGCATGATCAGAAATATCAAGGCCTTTCTTCTGGAGGATATGATTGGCGATGCCGATCTCCATATTGAGCGCGAGACCAACTCGACCGGTTGGCTGGAGGACATGATCTACCAGGCGGCCACGGCATTGGGCTACCAGTCTCACTTCTTTGCCCGCACCTCCCAGATTGAGGACGATCATATGCCGTTTGTTGAGCGGGGCGTGCCGGCCGCCGATTTGATTGATTTCGATTACGGCTACAACAACGTCTTCTGGCACACGCCGCAGGACACGGTCGACAAGCTCAGTCCAAAGAGCCTCGAAATCGTAGGAATGGTGACCCTCGAAACGGTTCAGATGTTGGACCACAGGTAGATGCCACACCCGAGACCCCGGGAAGACGTAGGGTCGTGGAGCAGCAAGGAGCATACCGATGAGCGGCGGTCGGGCCCGCATCGCACGAATCTGCGCTACGGCTACGTAGCGGTTTAAGAGGCCCAATTCCAACAGACTGCGCTTGCTCCGGCAGTCGCGGTTGGCTCCTCCAGAATGCAACCTTATATATAATGCGACCTCTATGACCACCGTCAAGCTTAGGGTCTTCCTCTGTCTGGCATTGGTCGGCGGGGCGGCATGGGCTCAGGACGCGACCGACCGCCTGATCGCTGAGGCGCTGAAACCTTCCCCGCTGGCTCACAACCTCGAGCAGCTGACCGACCGGATCGGCGGCCGCGTCCCGGGCACGCCGGCGATCGAGAAGGCGGTCGAATGGGGAATCGAAGCCCTCAAGGCGGCGGGCGCCGACCAGGTTCACACCGAGAATTTCACCATTCCCGCCTCCTGGTCGGAGGGGACGACCGAGATGAGCGTAGTGGCCCCCGAATCCTTTCGTGTCGGTGTCGTGTCCCTGGCCTGGGCTCCCGCGCTATCCGCCCACCATCACGTACCGATCGTCGATCTCGGCGACGGTGCTCCGGAGGATTACGCCAAGGCCGGCGATCTGACGGGAGCCATTTTGCTCGTGCACAGCGACGAAATGCATTCCTGGGACGATTTGTTCGCGGAATATCTCAAGGCTCCAGGAATCATCGACCGCGCCCTCCGGGGGAAGGCTCTCGCCATCGCCTTCCAATCGACGCGGCCGCACGATCTACTGTACCGCCACACCAACTCCTTAGATGGCAGGATCGATCGCATTCCCATGGTCTTGGTGGCGCGCGAGGACGCCGCACGGCTGGCCCGTCTGATCGTCTCTGGGCAAAAACTCTACGCGGACTTGGCCATACCCAATCATGTCGGCCCTCCGATCCGGGCTTCGAACGTCATTGCCCAGGTCCGCGGCGAGGAAAAGCCCGAGGAGTTTGTTGTTTTAGGCGCTCATCTGGACTCATGGGAACTGGGCACGGGCGCCTTGGATAACGGATGCAACGCTGCCCTGGTGATTGACGCTCTGCGCGCCCTGAAAGCGTCGGGCTTGCGGCCGAAGCGCAGCATTCGCTTCATTCTGTTTTCCGGCGAAGAGGAGGGCCTGCTGGGATCTCATGCCTATGCGGTCGCGCATCGGCCCGAATTAGACAAGGCGGCGGGAGTGGTGATTTTCGATGCCGGAACCGGGCAGGTCACGGGGTTTTCCCTAGGCGGCCGCAGGGACCTCCTCCCCGCTGCCAGCCAGCTGGTCGCGCCTCTCGAGCGCTTCGGAGCGGCAACCCTCACCACCGATGCCCAGTTAGGTACCGATCACTTTGATTTTATGCTCGAAGGCGTGCCCACGTTCGTGGCGAACCAGCAGGAGGCAAATTATCTGATTAACTACCATGCCGTGTCAGATACGTTCGACAAGGTGGACCTTGCTCAGCTCAAAAAGCATGTCGCCGAAGCGGCGGTGGTAGCCTTTGGCGTCGCCAATGCTGCCGAACGGATCGGTCCGCGCCTGACGCGAGCTCAAATTCAGGAGACCTTGAGAGAGACGCAGCTCGATACGCAAATGAAAACCCTCGGAATGTGGCCGGCGTGGGATCAGGGTAAGCTGGGCAGAGCCGAGTAAGATTGCCAAGCACCGGGCTCGAGGTTCTCATTGAACCAGCCGCCGTTCTGGGTTTTCTTCAACGTTTTCGCCCTCTTCGTGCTGGCCGTCGATCTGTGGATCGCGAACCGCGGCGGGCCCACGCCGTGAAGTTCCGCGAGGGGCTGGCCTGGAGCCTGTTCTGGATCACTCTGGCGGCGCGCTTGGCGCTCCCGCTTTTTTTTCGCTCCGGCCGCGAGACCTCAATGGAGTTCGCCGCAGCCTACCTGGTCGAATTTTCCCTCAGCGTTGACAATCTGTTCATCTTTCTTCTCCTCTTCCGTTATTTTCGCGTCCCGCCCATCTCGAGCACAAGGTGTTGTCCTGGGGCATTTCTCGGGGTGCGGGTGATGCGCGGCGTTTTCATCCTGGTGGGAATTGAGTTGATCCGCATGTTTCACTGGATCCTGTATGCCTTCGGAGCCCTTCTGGTTGCCAGCGGAGTCCAGCTCCTCCGTCAAGGCAAGCTCGGCATGGCGGTGGAGAAAAATCCTGCCTTGCGCTGGTTTCGGCGCTGGATCCCGGTAACCGAGGATTTTGACGGCGAGATCTTCTTCGTGCGGCGCTCCGGAGGTTTCCGCGCCGTTGCTGCTGGCACTCGTGGTGGTTGAAACCACGGATCTGTTGCTCGCTACCGACTGCATTCCGGCCGTTTTTGCGATTACACTCAATCCCTTCATCGTTTAAACCTCCAATCTGTTTGCGGTTCTCGGCTGGCGATCGCTCTTCTTCGTGCTGGCTGCAATGATGGACGTTTTTGTCTACCTGCACTACGGCCTCTCCCTGGTGCTGATCTTCATCGGAGCCAAAATGCTGGCTGGAGATTACTCCCCAATTCCCACCGGCCCACGCTTGCGATCGTCGCCGGACTGCTGCTCGCCTCCGTGCTGGCATCCTGGTCCGTTCCCCGCGCGGCAGTTAGTACCGTGACGGCGAGGTGGTATCCCGCAAACCCGCGGCGGCCGGGTGAAGGAGCGGGTTACGTTATGATGGGTTCTCATGACCCGGGTCAGAGTTGCCGCATCCCCGCGCCCCTATGAGGTCCTGATTCAGGGCGGACTGCTCGCTTGCTCGGGTGAGCAGTTGCGTGAATGGTTGGGCGGCGACACCCCCAGCTTGTTTGTGGTGACGGTTCCGGCTGTCCGGCGCCGATGGGGAGAAAAGTTGGCGCGGTCGTTATCCGGTCGAGGATTCCGGGCGCAGTGGTTGGAAATGCCCGATGGCGAACCGCACAAGACCTTAGCTACGGTTGCCAGACTCGCCGAGAGGCTGGCACGGCTGCATGCCGATCGCGATGCCGTGATCGTGGCTTTCGGCGGCGGCGTGGTGGGCGACGTGGCCGGCTTGGTGGCCTCGCTCTATATGCGCGGCGTCAATGTGGTTCAAGTTCCCACCACCGTGCTGGGACAGGTGGATGCCTCGATCGGGGGAAAAACCGCCGTGAACCTGCCCGCGGGGAAGAATCTGGTGGGCACGTTTCATCAACCGCTGGCCGTGTTGGTCGATCCCGAGGTGTTGTCCAGTTTGTCGGAACGTCAGTTTCGCGCCGGACTGTACGAATCCTTGAAGTGTGGAGTCATCGGGCGGCCGGAGTTGTTCCATCGGCTGGAGAGGGCCGACTGGAGGGCATTGCGCCGCGACCCGGTGATGCTCGAATGGGTCATCGCCGAGTCGATCAAGCTCAAGGCGGAAGTGGTCTCCGCGGATGAGCGGGAGACTGGACTGCGGCGAGTGCTCAATTTCGGACACACCATCGGCCATGCACTCGAGGCGGAGTCTCGCTATCGGCGCTTCTTGCATGGGGAAGCCATCGCGTGGGGAATGATTGCAGCGACTGAGATCGCAAAGGAGATGGGAGTGTGCGCGGATGCGACCCGCCGGCGCATCGGGGACGCCGTGCTCAGGGCGGGTGCGCTGCCCAGGGTCGTGGCTCGCGGCAAGGATATCCTGGGGCGGCTGGCGACGGACAAAAAGACACGCGAAGGGCTGGTGCATTTCGTGCTGCCGCGCGAGCTCGGCAAGGTCGAAATCGTCAACCACGTTCCCCCGAGCCTGGTCCTTGCAGCCGTCGACGGGTTACGCAAGCTTGGTACGCGTGAGTAAATCCCCCCTCGTCGTGAGAAATGGGCGCATCCGCAGCTTGCTTCTCGGACGCAGTTGGAGTTCGGTCAAGGTGAGGGATCGCACAAAAACCAAGATCGTGGGTGCAACTCCTCTGGTCTCGGGCGACTCAGAGGCCGCAGGGCGTGCCATCCGGGAGATGTTTACCTCGATTGCCCCCCGCTACGACCTTTTGAATCATGTGCTGTCGTTCCGGGTCGATTGGCTGTGGTGGCGGCGAGCCGCCCGATGCTTTCGCCCGATCCTCACCGCACCCGCCAGTCATGCCCTCGATTTGTGCTGTGGGACGGGAGACATGACCTTTGCGCTGCTTCGCCAAGCGACGGGATCCGGGGTGCAGATCCTAGGTGTCGATTTCTCCCACGCCATGCTCGCGCGCGCGCAACAGAAGTCGGCCGGCACGTCGCTCGCCTGGATCGAGGCGGACGCCCTCAATTTGCCGTTCCCGGACTCGCAATTCGAGCTGGTCACGGCCGCGTTCGGTTTCCGCAACTTAGCGGACTACGATGCCAGCCTTTGCGAGATTCTCCGTGTGCTCAAACCGGAGGGCGAGTGCGGCATCCTGGATTTTGGCCAGCCCCATGGTGTGGTCGGCGGTGTATATCGCCTCTATTTCCGACGGGTCTTGCCCGTGATCGGCACGATTCTCTCCGGAGTGCGCGGGCCTTACGCCTATCTACCCGCATCCGTAGAGCGGTTTCCTCCCCCGGCGGAGATGATCGAGTGTATGCGGCAGTGTGGTTTTCGCGAGGCTAGCTGGACGCCCTACACCTTTGGGATTGCAGGTTTGTACCGCGGCAAAAAGTGACCCGGCACCGAGAATTTCTACGAGCCGGTCGCGGCGGAATGTTGCGGCGTGGGGTGAGCGGCGAAGGAATCGGCAAACGCATCCCGAACGCTGTAGCGAATCACCCTTTCGTAGTCCGCGCCTAGAAAATTGCGCAAGTTGCTGGTATCCATGATGTACTGGCCAGTCATATAAGGTAAAGCCGCCGGCGGAATCGCCGAGATGCCGTACTTCCACAGGAGCTTGAGCACCAAGCCAAAGGTTGCCTTTCCGGGCACGCGCCAGAATCGCCCATGCGCCATCTGAATGCATTGCTCGAAGGTTAAAGCTTCGCCCCGTCCGGCTACGTTCAACACCGTAAGGCGCTGTAATTCCGGTTCGCCTTTGTGAACGATATAGGCCAGGAGGCGTGCCATATCGTCCACGTGGATAAACTGGATCTTATTGGCAAGGTATTGCGCTCCGTAGGGCAGCATCATCGGGAGGCGCCTGCCGGCGGCCCGCATCCGGGCGGCTGTTTTCCCTCGACCGTTCGGTGTACCGCGAAAGGCGCCCAGGAGATAATTCTCCACGCTGGCGCCGGCGAGGATAGGCGGCCGGAGCATATACACGCTGCAACCGCGCAAGGCCGGAGCCCGCTGTTGCACAACTCGCTCGGCCTCCATCTTGTGCACCGCGTAGGGCAAGGAGTGGGCTGCCAAAGGGAAGTCCTCTTTGGCGGGCTCGGAGAAATCCGACCCGTATACCGACACGCTGCTGAGGAATAAGAACTTCTCGACGATGACGTGATCGCGATTCGCCTCGGAAATGGCTTCCATGACGCGGGCGGTTCCGGCTACATTGACCTGCCACATGCGCTCCACATCGAGGATCCCGGTGCGCACCGGGTCGATGACAAAGGCCAGATGGACAAAGGCGGCCGGGCGAAGCTGTTTCAGCAGAACCAGCAACTGACGGCAGGATTCTTCCCGGGCGAAGTCCATCTCCACGAAGTGCACGGGCTGGGCAGTCTCGGGCGGATGCAGATCGGCTCCAACAATCTGGTGACCTTCCAGGAGTGGAAGCAGGCGTAATCCTAGGTTACCGGAAACTCCCGAGACGAGGACGGTTGGGTTCGAACGCCCCATTTACTTTGGCCCGGGAGGTGTGCTCGGTTGGCCTGCGGGCCGGGAAGCTCCAGGCCCGCCGCCAGGCACCCCACGCGGGGGCAGCTCTGGTCCGAAGTACGCCTCATCCAAGCTCGCAGTGGCGGACTCCTGCAGCTTGCGCACCTCATCCTGCAAGTGCTGAGAGCGCAACGTACCCTTGATCTCCTCCCTGGCCTGGTCGAGCGGTATCGTCTCTACCGATTTCACGCGGTAGATGAAATACCCGCCCTGGTCAGCGATCACGGGTGAGATTTGCCCCGGCTTTAAGTCCATGACCGAGGCGTGGTTTGGGGGGAGCGAAGCCCGACGTGTCTTTCCTAAGCTCACATGGGAAAGGTCGGACTTGACTCCTGCCACGCGGAAGGCCTCCGCCTGCAATACGGTGAAGTCTTCGCCCGCGGCGGCGCGTGCCCGGAGCTTGTCGGCTTCGTTCTTCATGGTCTGCTCGGAGTCTGGCGCGAGCTTTGGTTCCTCGGCGGAGCTGGGCTTTTTGTCCTCGTCCTTGTCGTCTTTGTCCTTGGTGTTCGCCTCAGCCGCCGGGCGCTGCTGCATCTTGGGTACGTAGATTCGATCCATGTCCGCCTGGACAAACTTGTCCAGATTGGCATGGTAGTAATCTTGGATCTCCTGCTCGGCGATCTGCGACGCCTTGTCCTGCAAAGTTTGGTTCATTTCCCTCGACAACACTTGTATGCGCGCCAGCTTCATGCGCGCGGCAAACCCGGGGCCTTGATCGAGACCCATTTCCTCAGCGCGTTGGGAGACGATCAAAGCACTGGCGTAACTCTTGGCAAATTGCCTGCGTGCGCGGGCGGGCATGTTGGGTTGGATCGCGTCCACCAGGCTTTCAAATTGGCTGCGCGTGATCACCGTCGTACAATCCATCGGCGCCCTTTTCTCGGCAGAGGAGGAGGGGGAACATAATCCTTGGATGGTGATCACTGCGGCATCCGCAGGGACCTGGGCTGTCTTCGTCGCAGCCGCCTGAGCGTCGCTCGGGGCGGACTGAGGCTGTGCCGCATTGCTCTTGGCATTCGGGTTTTCTTGGCTTTCTCCCAATCTCGGACTTGCGGCCTGGCCCCAGGCCAACG
>JASHSL010000452.1 GCA_030040855.1 Terriglobales bacterium | reverse complement strand
AGCGCCTTTCACGGCGCACCGCAAGGGTGTGATAAGTCGAGTTTATCGACATTTATTGTAAGGAGCGCTCTAGCGTTGTGCTGATGGTCTCCACGTCTCGCATGACTCGCAGCATGTTTTCTCCCATGATTTTGTCGACGTCATGCTCTTTGTACCCACGGGTGCGGAGAGCCTTTGCGATCTTCGGCAAGTCCGCCGCTGAGTTTATTTCTGCAGGCAAAAACGCAATCCCATTCGAATCCGATCCGAGCCCGACGTGATCGATCCCCGCGACCTTGGCGACATGGTCGATCTGATCTATCAAGGCGTCGAACGGAGCCCGCGGGATGGGGTTCTTCGCTAGCCATTCGAGCTCGAATCGTTGTGTGTCGTCTTCAGTAACCGGCAGCGCATTCACTCGGCGGTCAATTGTTGTAAGCTGCAGCAGCCGCGAGCATCCGCTGATGCTGTGCATGAGCACCGTTTTTTGCTTACCGTCCGCTCGCAATACAGTGTTACTCGTGACTGGCTTCTTTCGATCCTGAAGTGATCACAGCAACGAGACTACGGTACAACTTCTGTGCTCTGAGATAGGGTGTATCGTGTCCCGACCATGGCACGAGAACGTCGGGCGTGACACCGGCGTTTGCGTTTGAGCCGTCTTTGCGAAAATGAACGCAATCAGGCATCTTCACTTGCGCTTGCGAATTTTTCAACGTAGTGGGAATTCCGCCGTTCGTAAACCGGCAGCCCGCGCCGCCGGTGACCTCGCCCAGAATTGTGGCTGCGCCGTTGTCCTGAAGAAGGAACGCGAAGTATTCCGCTGAGGACCAGGTATGCGAATCCACAACTACATAAAGACGCGGCCGTGCCGACGATTCCGTGTAAGCATAATCGAGCGGATGAAAAAGAGTGCTCTGCGATTGGAGCGTGGCAAACGATCCCGGCGCGGCATAGGGAAGCACACCGCTGCTGTACAACAAGCCGCTCACCACCAGCGAGCACCTCAACTTTCCGCCGCTCCACACGTCGCTGCGATCGCATTTTTCTTGGCTAAGCGCGATGCCCGACCGCAAACGCGCCACCGCCTCTCGCAGCGTTTGTTTCGGCTCCTTACCCTTCTTCAAATCGTCCTCAACGTCCGAGAGCCGCTCCTGCAGTTCCTTCGTCCAGTGCTCGTGCTTGATGAAGCCCCAGGGCGATTCCTGCAAGGGAATGGCGCTGAACGAACGGACCACCGGACCAACCCAATCCGAGCCGCCCTCGTTTTGTGTGATGTCCACAAGAATCGCCGAAACCCCGGCGGATTGAATCTCTGCCGACCGCTTCATTACCGCGGCAGTCAAGAAATTGCCGGTCGCATATTGAATCTTCTTTTTGCATTTCTGATCGCACTCTGAATTCTCCAGATGCATCCCTTTGACTACCTGTTCGCAAGCATCGGGAAACCAGCTTTCGCCGAAGATTGGAATCCGGACCACACCCAACTTCTGATTCTCGTTCAGCGTGAGGATGCCGCCGGGAAACCAGTCCGCTCCCTCTCCACCGATGCTGCTGAACTGGGGCAGTTGCGAGAAGTCAATTCCCGGGTTCAACGTCTTCTTTTCATAACCGAGACGGCTGCAAAGCGAACCCGTTTTCTCCGGCGCAGGATGAGTCCCTGTCTGCGGCCACTCGATTCCGAGGTGCCCGTCTCCAAACGACCTCAAAAATGACTGCAGCGCCTGCTTCGCTTCGCGTTCATCGCAACTGCCGTTGAGCTTCGCCTCGGTTTCACGCCGAAGGCCCGGGAGATCCATGTGCCGTCCTTCTACGGCATAGTCCAAATCCGCGTAGTGCGCTGACATTTCCGTCAGCAACTGCCGGAAATCCTCCACCCAGAGCCGAGCGTCAAATCCTGGTTTCGGACACGCCTGCGTCGCATTCGGCTGAGCCTGCAAATGCACCCAGACCGATGCCGTCGAACACAGCAATCCCACGCAAACGGTCCGAAGCCTTCTCTTCATATGCAGCTTCATTTGCGCCTGAGTGCCAGTCGGGAATCGGAACGATCAAACCCCAACCTGAGATCGTACATATTCCAGCGTCTTCCGCGCCATCTGCTGTTCTCCACGATACGCCAGCAGCTTTGGAGCCTCTTCCAGCCGCACCCACTTTGCCCGTGCAGCCTCGATCCGCATCTCGTCTGACACGTTGTCAATTAATACAGTGGGCATAGCGTCACGCCATGCATCATTCGCGAGCCTGCGGAACAGTTTCCCGACGCTCCGATGGTTGACTTCACGTCGGCTATTCGCTGGTAACGGCGAAGGGCTTAGCGAACTCTTGGCCGGATTTCACGGCCCGATCGGTAAACGCTAGCCGACTAATCGTTACCAATGCCCAGTGCGCGGATAACCACCGCCGCTCGTCGACAAGAATCCATTTCCAGAACCGGTTTCTGGATAGCGTCCGTGTGGCAGACCAACAGGGCCTTGAACCATGGACCTTGTCACTGAGGGGTCGTGGTTAGAGAGCGGTGGTATTGCGCCGTCGGCTTGCTGGCGCTTGGCCGGGAGTCGCTGAAAAGAGAACGACGGCGAATCCGAACAGACGCAATATGATCGGTACGATCGAGAGCACGGTCTTGAAACCCTTGAGAACCGGCGTCCGAAGGATCGTAGCTCTGTGTCGCGTGTCCACTGCGTCAAGTACCACAGTTGGAGAGCAGCCTTGCCACTAGAGACTCGGTGCGACTCGAGTCGCCATCGAGGCCTAACGCCAGAGAAACAAACATCGCGACTGCGAGCACCTTAGGCGAATAGAGCGCAGGGCTCTCATGACTGCGCCTAGTCTTCCTCGACGCTACTCACGAAGTGGACAGGTGCATTGAAAAGGTGAGTTTCTTTGGGGGCGAACCACTTCACCGGGACGATGGAGCGAGGGTTAAGCCGACCTCCCGGACCTCCCGGATGGCCCATTTGACAGGGTTTTCGGCTGCTCCTATACTTTGTGCGCCGTTACGAATTCTCGTCCTGGGGAATCGCTATGTTTAAGCGCTCGCTGCTGTGTGTATTGATTGGCGCCTCCGCAATCTTCAGCTCTGCACAAGGTGACTGGAAATTTCATCATCCCACGCTGACACCACAAACAAGTGGCACTACGCAACTGCTGATAGCGGTAAGCCCCGTGAACTCGCGCGTGGTCTGGGCAGCCGGAACCAGTGGAACGTACGTAGTTACGACAGACGGCGGAGAGCACTGGAAAGCGGCAGTCGTGCCGGGAGCGGAAAACCTGCAGTTCCGCGATGTGCACGGCGTAAGCGATCAGGTCGCTTATTTAATGTCCATTCCCAACAATGGAACGACCGCGACGGGTTTTCGGGTCTACAAGACGGTGGACGGCGGTGCGAGCTGGACCATCGAGTTTACAAATGAAACGGTTAATGCGTTTTATGATTGTTTTGCCTTCTGGACTCCGGACCGAGGAATCACGCATAGCGACTCGGTGAATGGAGTATTTCCCGATATTCGCACAACAAACGGGCTGACGTGGCAGTCGATTGCCGCCAATATGCCACCCGCATTGCCGGGAGAAGCCTCGTTTGCGGCAAGTGGAACCTGCATTACCACCGAAGGTTTCGAGAACGCCTGGATTGCGACCGGCGGATCGACCAGTGCGCGTATCCTGGCCACGAGAGATGGCGGCAACACCTGGAACGCGTATGACACTCCCCTGGTGAGCTCGGCGAGCGCCGGCGCCATCACTGTGGCCTTCCGCGACCAGTGGAATGGCATTGTGGGCGGTGGCGACTTAGCCAACAACAGCAAGGCCGAGACGGCAACCTCAAACGATGGTGGCCAAACCTGGGCCCTTACCAACAAGCCACCCGTCCAAGGAGCTATTTTTTGCTTGGCATATGCAAGTGGCATCCGCCACGATGATTTCGGAGGTGACTTCGGCCACGATCAGGACCACACCGTTGTGGTCACCTCGGAAACCCAGCCAAACTACAATAGCGGAGAGGCCGCCTGGACTCCGGACGAAGGACAGACGTGGTTCAAACTACCCGACGTGAGCGGCTACTGGGCAGTAGGTTTTGCGGATCCGAGATCTGGATGGTTTGTGGGCAATAAAGGGAAGATTTTGAAGATCAGCTTCTAAACACGGCTCGTTAGCTCTCCAACCATCGCCTGGTTTCCTTGGTCGACCACACGGTCACCTTTCGTTGGCGCGACTCTGCTCACAACAATGAACATAAGTTGATGTCTCTATCGCTGGATGAGTTCCTGCGCCGCTTCCTCTTGCATCTGCTCCCTAAGGGCTTCGTCCGCATTCGACACTTCGGCATCCTGTCCGATCGCCGATACGCCACTCTCCTGCCACTCTGCTTGCGATTTCTCGGGGCACTACCGCCAGCGCCGACCCAAACCTCGATGGTTCAGCCTGCAAGCTCGCTTTGGCGGTGTCCCCAATGCGCTGGCCCCATGGTCGTCACGGTCGCCGTCATCACGCTGGGGACCCGGCTGGTGTGCGTAGTCTTCTATAAGACGGGAATTGAGGACGAAAAACCGCAATTGGACGGAACAAGATTTTTAAAGCGATAAGAATCACCGCACACCCGAGGCTAGGTTTTTGACCATTTTCGTTGTAATGTATTGAAACTTCGGAGCTTGCATGACCCTACCCTCCAGTCACGAGGTCACTCAGCTACTCAAAGCTTGGAGTGCCGGGGACGAACAGGCTCTGGAAAGGCTCACCCCTTTGGTGTGTGAGCAGTTGCACCGGGTCGCGCAACGCTACATGGCTGATCAACGCTCCGACCATACCCTGCAAACCACGGCGCTGGTCAACGAAGTCTACCTACGGCTAGTGGATTGCGAACAAGTAAGGTGGCAGGATCGGGCGCATTTTTTTTGCCATATCGGCCCAGTTGATGCGGCGCATTCTGATCGATTTTGCGCGCTCCCGTGGATATCAGAAACGAGGCGGCGCCATACCTCACATGTCCTTGGAGGAAGCGCCGTCAATATGCTGCGAACCCGACGCCAACCTAGTGGCACTGGACGATGCGTTGAAGGAACTTGCCGCCGTCGATGAGAGGAAAAGCAAGGTTGTAGAGCAAAGATGAGCAACGACGTGGTGCGGGCGGAAGGAGCCGAACCCACACGAGCCTTTTGAGCCCTGCGGATTTTCCTGCCGTCTACGGCTTTCGCTGCCCGGATTCACCCGAGTACTCCACTCAGTCGACCCAATCCTCGAGACGCAAACCCTCGATCCTCGAAAACTCGCGTCTGTTGTGCGTAACCAGTATGAGATCGAGCTCGAGGGCGTGGGCGCCGATCAATGTATCGAGTGGTCCTATCGGGGTGCCGTGCTTCGCAAGCGAGGCGCGAACGTTGCCATAACGTGAGGCAGCATCGCCGTCGAAGGCAGCGACCTCGAGGGCCAGAACAAACTGCGCAAGCGCTTCGAAAGCCTCGTCGCGGCGAGTGCTCCTGGCCGCTCCAAAAGAAAGCTCTCCGAGGCTAATGGCAGACATTCCGACTTGGCCGATAGATTTGCCTCGCAGCTTCTTGATCGCACTTCCCGAGCTTCGTTTGATAATGGCGATACAGGTGTCGGTGTCAAGCATCCACTTCATCCGAGCGGCTCCCGACTGTCTGCTTCGGCAGGCTGCTCGCGGTCGTTCATGAAGTCGGCCGGGAACTTGGCGAGACTCTCGATTAGCGTATCCCATGATTTCGCTTTCGGCAGCAATACGACGGCATCACCGACTCGCTTAATGAATACCTCGTTGCCGGCAAATCGAAACTCTTTCGGCAGGCGAACTGCTTGGCTTTCGCCGTTTCTGAAAAGTTTAGCCGTCTTCATGTGGGCGCTCCTGCATATATATTGATAGTATATACTAAGCAGAGAAAGATGCCAACCTGCTCGCCCATTCCCCTAACGGCCTACTGTGGACGAAAGCATTGGTAGACCCTTGCCGACAAGGCAGGAGTAATCCGCGAAGGCATGGATCACCACTTTCCGGTACAACCTCCTCACAAATCGGCGATACGGGCCAGTCGATGAAAACAGATGGGAAATTACGCTTCAAGATGGAGACCGGCCGCGCGACGTTACACTGTCTCTCCCAAAACTTGTTCCTCGTACGACTGCAAGGCAGTGACGATTAGTCCTCTCGAACCGCGAAGGGGCGAGTGGCACTTTGCATTCATTGCTGGCAATGATAGCATTGCAGCATGGCGACCCTAACGATTCGACAATTGGATGAGAAGACAAAGACGCGGTTAAGAGTGCGTGCTGCCCGTCACGGACGTTCCATGGAAGAGGAGGCGCGTGAGATTCTGCGGTCAGTTCTCGAAGTTTCCCGGTCCCCAAAGTTCAACCTCGCAGAGGCTATTCGTCGGCGATTTGCGGTGTTTGGCGGGGTGGAAGTGGAGTTGCCGGGCCGCGACGCTATGCGCCCGACGCCGGACCTTACCAAATGATCATCCTCGACACGAATGTACTGTCAGAGCTCATGAGGCCGAAGCCATCGGCCCGGGTTATAGCATGGGTTCGAAAACAACCCGCGACAGAACTCTTCACAACCTCGATCACCGAAGCAGAAATTTTCTATGGAATTGAGTTGCTCCCCCAAGGCAAACGTCGTGAGGGTTTGTTGGAAGCAGCGGAAGCAATGTTCGCCGAAGATTTGGCGGGCCGAATCTTCGGATTCGAGAGCGACGCGGCTCGTTTTTTCGCAAAGATCGCAGCTCACCGTTATACACTTGGCAAACCAATCAGCCAAGCGGATGCGCAGATCGCGGCCATTGCCCAAATGCGAGGAGCCAAAGTGGCGACGCGTAATATCGCAGACTTCACAGACTGTGGCATTGAAGTCGTTGACCCCTGGAATGGTTTCTAGCTTCCTGGTTTGAGTTCCGGGGACAACCCTTCGCCCGAACCAGAAGTTCCAGTTGCCACCCCAGCTCATAAACGCTAGCCGACAAAGAAGGCGATTTATCGCCAACTAGCAGGCTGCTGAAAAAGGCTCGTGCTTGAAGCATGCTGGCTTTTCATGGCTGAGACATGACGGGCTTCAGATCCGGTGGCTTAATTGCGAGGTCGGCTGGCTTGATTCCGCTGTTTAACGTCGTCTTCTCGACCGTGATCTCCGCCAATTTCGTGCTGCCGTGGAATTTAGTTATGAGGCTGGGAAATTTCACCCCGTTGACCGTTTGCCATTGCCCGAACTTTGTTACGACTGATGTGGGGCGATTGGGATCAGCGTTCTCCTCGATGGGCAAGAATGTCACCGGATCAAGAGTGGTTTCGCTGGCAGGAAAAGAGTTGTCTTTGGACCCGATGGTGATGACATTGCGTGCCGGCGACCCGAGCACGTAACGTCGATCGCGGTCCGCCAACCAAGTATTGAGAATCAGGCCGTTGAGATAGTTTCGCGCGAAGGTCAATTCGCCTCCCTTTAGCTCGGCAACCGTTCCGTCAGGCAAGATCTCCCAGCCCGAAGTTCCGTCAAAGTAGAGAACGTAGGTATCGCTGCGGCCCATCTGGTCGACGCGAAGATAATTTGGCCGGACGAAACGTACTCGCTTGCGCACGACGCCCATAGGATTTCCACTGTAATCCCAGGCGTTCGCGTGCACCGTCTGCTCAAAGTCGCGAATGGAGGCGATTTTCTCGGCGCCGCCCAATGCCGTCTGCATCTTGTGGAAGAGCTGCAACGCGTCCTGGCCCGACGATTGGGAGCAGGAAACGAACGCGAACAGGACAATGCTAAAGAGAAGATGTTGGCGTGATGGTACGTCCATGTTGTTTCAGATAGACACCGCTGGGGAGAATTGGGTTCCCGAAAGGATGCGGACCTAGTTCCGAAGCGACCCTATCAGCGCTCTAGCAGGCTGCCGAAAAACTACTCCCAATCCACAGCCTTGTATGGTAGGAAAAACCATGCGAGGAGCCGATCAGCAGCAGAATCACATCTTCAGTTACATATCGCCGGAGGAGCGGGTACGAAAGGATCATCCGCTGCGCGCGATCCGGGCCATGGTGGACGAAGTTCTCCAACGATTGTCGCGGCGGTTTGACGCGATGTATGCCAGCACGGGGCGTCCGTCGATTCCGCCGGAGCAACTGTTGCGTGCGCTGTTGCTCGAGACGCTGTACTCGATCCGCAGCGAGCGCTTGCTGATGGAAGAGATAGACTACAGCATGCTGTTCCGCTGGTTTGTAGGCTTGAACTTGGACGATGAGGTGTGGGACGCGACGGTGTTCACCAAGAATCGCGACCGGTTGCTGGAAGCCGACGTGGCCAAGGAGTTTCTGGCGCACGTCGTGGAGCAGGCACGCGCCCAGGGCCTGACCTCGGATGAGCATTTCACGGTGGACGGCACGCTGCTAGAAGCGTGGGCGGGGGCAAAGAGTTTTCAGCCCAAGAACCAAAAGTCGTCGTCGCCGCCCGATGATCCTGGTAACCCCACAGTGAATTTTCGCGGGGAACGGCGATCGAATGAAACGCACGCGTCGAAGACTGATCCCGAGGCGCTTTTGGCGCGCCACGGCGAAGGCAAGGAGTCAAAGGTGAGTTACAGCGGCAACCTGCTGGTGGAGAACCGCAATGGACTGATCGTGGATGCGGAAGTGTTTCAGGCCAACGGCATGGCGGAGCGCGATGCCGCGCTGGTCATGCTGGAGAAGCTTCCCGGCAGGCAACTCGTCACCGTGGGCGGCGACAAAGGATTCGACACACGGGACTTCGTGAAGGAGTGCCGCCACCTTCGAGTGACGCCGCACGTGACGCAAAATGATGCGCGACCGGGCGGCAGCGCGATTGATGGGCGCACCACACGGCACGCGGGCTATGCCGTCAGCCAAAGAAAGCGGAAGCGCATCGAAGAATGTTTCGGCTAGCTAAAGACGATTGCGCTCCTGCGCAAGCTGCGCCATCGCGGAGTCTGCCGGGTTCACTGGATCTTCACTTTCGCCTGCGCCGCCTACAATCTGGTGCGCATGCGAAATCTGACCGCCGCAGTTCCCGCGGTGTAAGTCGGGGCGGAAGTGTGTCTGATCGAGCATGAAAGTAGACCCGAGGTCCGCAAACCACCACCTTCAGCCCTTCGACATCAGTAACGACGAAAAAACAGAAAGAAAAACTCGCTGCCAATCAGTTTTTCCGCAGCCTGCTAGAGGCCAAGCTCTCAGTTCCTGAGTGCGCCAATACACAGCAACAAATCCCGGCTCTGGTGCGCCTTGCTGAAGAATAAAGAACATGCAAGGCTTGTCTTTATCGGCGTTCCACAACCGGTTTCTGGATAGCGTCCGTGTGGCCGACGATTCACCCGGAACCGTCCGACGCGGCAGCTTCGGCCCGTTGGCGATGTCCTGTTCTTCTCAGCATGCCTCCGATAGGACAACAAGAAGGTTGTTTCATCGCAGACCTACCGAATCGCAGCGCTAACCATGCGCTGCCAGTCCCGCATCTTCTGCGCGTAGGACTCTTCGGTCACACTCGCTACAAAGTGCAGACCCTTTTCCGAAGTCGCCGTGTGCACGTAGCGCACCCGCACCCGGCAGCGCTCTCCACCAAGAGGCTGGATCTGTACCCGCACCCGCGACAACCGCTCGCCTTCGACCATGTATATGTACTCCGCGATTTGTTTCTCCAAATCGGCCTCAACAATGGTCCATAGGGAGCGTTCTCCGTCCTGGTCGATGCGAAAGACGGCATTCGCCTTAAACGGCACGCCGGCTTGCGGCGGGTAAATAGGTTTCGGATCCCAGCCCTTCACCCAGGCCCGTTCCCCTTCTGGCGTAAAGAACAGCAACGCTTTGTCAGCACTGGTATCAAGTTCAAACGATCCTTCGCGAACCACTTGTTCAGTCGCCTTCTTTTCCCGCGACAATTCAGATTGGGCCCCGGCGATCACTAGCGCCCCTACTGCCAACAGTATCGTCATCCAGTTCATCCCTCCTCCAAAGGAAAACCGCCTGGCTCCACGGAGAGGCAGACGGCCGATTGAAATCATCTGAAAAACCACTTGACCTGTCCGTCACTGGGGGGCGACGCCGTCGACGATGAATATGCGGCTCTTGGCTGCGCTCTGTCGGATCGGCTTGATCGCCTCATAAGCTGGCGAATCGTACCACTCACGCGCTTTCTCCGCGCTGTCGAAAGCGATTATCACGATCCCGCCCTTTGGCGGTTCGCCCTCGAGAGCCTGAATCTTGTGGCCAAGAACGACATAGTGGTGATTGAAAGGCGCTAGCGTTTCCGACACCTTATCCCCATATTTCTGCATGGTAGCGGGGTCCGTTACTTCGACCTCCGCGATAACGTAGGCCGGTGGCGCCTTCGGTTGCTGCGCACGAATCAACTTGGCGCCAGCAATGCCGATCGAGACGCCGGCCAATACTGCCAGCGCCAGTTTCTGGTGGGTCTTCATGGTTCATTCTCCTTCGTGCATTTTTCCAAGTCCGGGGAGCCCGCCTTCGCTTTGTACCGGTCCCTCCAAGTTGTTTCGACGCTGTCGTGCAGACAACGTCACCAACGACAACAAAACAGCAACAAGAAGAAGTCAAGGTTGAGTGAAGCTGACCTTCAGCGTGGATGCAACCGGCGGCAGCTTGGGTGTCTTTTCCCAGTTGACCGGCCCCACTTCCATGGCGTAGCGGAAGCGCGGCAGCACGACTTCGTTCCAGGCATGATCGAAGTACTCGTAAGCCTCGTCCCAACTCGCGCCGTCGCCCCATCCCAAATGGGTCAAGCGGATACGCGTGCGGTCCACGGCTTTCTTTTCGAATTCGAGGATGACCATGGTGCGCTGGCCGCGGACATACGGCATCGTGGGCGGCGCGCTCCAGGTAAAGGCGAGGCGTCTCATCGGCTCAAGCCCAAGAATACGCATGCCCTCACCACCACGCTCTCCCGGCTTGGCCTCCGGCGAGAAATAGATCTCGTACGCGCCGTCCACGCGCAGATCGACTTTGCAATCAGGCGCGAAGAAGGTCTTGATCCCCCCGGTGTCGTCCACGCGTCCCACACCTTTTCGATAGGAGCATTCAGTTCGAACTCCGTGGTCAGCATACGGTTGCTAGCGCGGGCGGGCACGGTCAGCATTGTAATCAGCAGCAAAAACATAGTGGTTCGCATCACTCCTCCTGAGATTGCTTTCTTTTCTGTGTGTATTCGCGGTAGGCGGTGACGAACACGGTCTCCCATCCCTGGTTGTAGCCGTCGCGGGCTTTCTGCGCTTTCGCTCCCAGTTTCTCCCAGCCACTGTGAGTCAGCACGACTCTTGCCCCTTCCGGCACCGGGGAGAACGTGATCTCCACCGTTTGCGCTTCCTTGTCATCGCGGCCAGGATGGAAGCTGAACACAACTTGTGCAGGGGGCCCCCATGTCAGCACGGTTCCCCAGACGTGCTCTTCGCCGGAGCGTGCGCGCTCGAAGATGCGACCGCCGACCCGCGGCTCGAAGATAACGGCTTCGGGCGTGTCCTTGAAATCGCTCGCGTAGGCGACAACGGACTGAGTGGCGACCGGCCACCACATACTGATATCGGCGGTGAAGTAGCGGAAAGCTTCTTCCGGCGTACATGCCACCGTTACGGTCTTCACGACGGGCTCAATCGAGACGGACTTGTTTGTCATGCGCTCTAGTTCCTTTCTTGCCTTTGGCGAACCGGTGCGGGCCGGATTTCGCCGCTCCCCTCGTCTGTTCCGCCACATAGGCAGCGAAGGCGTTGAGCGCCTCCTGCCACATCGAATCCGCGTATTCCCGCAGCCCGGCGAAACCCTCGGGATTGAGGCCGAAATAGTGCCGCGTGCCGTGGCGGTGCTCGCGGACCAGTTGGGCCTCCTTCAGGATCCTGAGGTGTTGCGACACAGCCGGGCGGCTTACCGGCATCTGGCGCGCCAACTCGCCCACCGGCAATGGCTTGAGGCGCAACAGGTCGAGCAGGGAACGACGGGTTGGGTCGGCCAGGACTGCAAGTACGGGAAAGTCGTCCGATGCTTGCAGGCATTGGTAAGCCAAGCATTTTCTCAGTCGAACCGCTTGCAGGTCAGGCAAATCAGATTTGTGGCAGATTGCATCTGGGTTACGAGCAACTCGGAAGTTGGCCCCAACGGGGCTCTCGTCGAGCGACGAATCTCCAGGCCCCCGATGACCCGCGATTAACGGCGTAGTGTAGACGAAAACATTGGGTAGAGTCGAGAAGAGGCGCAGTGGCCGTAGTCTACCGGTGGCGATCTAGGCTTTCGCTGCGCCGCCGCATTCCGGTTTGGCATAGCTCTGTTTCCTCTTGCCGGGTAGGCCCGGGGAATTGCACCCCGAGCCTCCCACAGATCCGGACGTGGTCGGGATAGATCCGAGACGCGCGCACCATGCCATGAATGACATGGTCACGTTTCCTCGGGCCTCCCTGCAATCCCGGAAGGTCGGGTTTCCCGATTCCGGTTTTCGCCTTGGCTTTCCCCAAGAGGCCTTTCCAAGATAGGTGAAGCTTAAGCGCTCGCTCGCATACACCCCACCCCTTCCGGTTTTCCTCCCAGCTCGTCCTGAAAATCATGGCTACTCCGGCTTGCGCCGTTTACCATAATTGGACCGCCAAGTGCCCAGAGCTCCTTTGCCTGCCACAAGCGTTACTTTTGACAGGGTGGTGT
>JASHSL010000451.1 GCA_030040855.1 Terriglobales bacterium | reverse complement strand
CAATATGCCGGGTACGTGGCATAATGCGAACAGCTGTTGCCGTTTGACGTTTTGTAACTTGGCGGGCCAGAAAAGATGGATTTTCTGTGTCAACTGGAGTTAGTTTCTGATCGCGAGTGCAGTTAGCCGAATTCCTTGGGATCCGAAATGACCCGCTGTCTCCTCAGGTATCGCTCCGAGTTGCTGATGTGCGCGTACGTAGCGCTGGTGCTGGCCTCGCCTCTGGCCGATTCCAACCCACATCTCGGGGGAATTATTGCGTTACTGATTCTTCTCATCATGCTGGCCGGTGCCAGTTACATGGCCAAACGAAAGATCATCCGCACGGTGGCCGTTCCGCTGACGGCTGTCTGGATCATCGCGCGGATTGCCGAGGCCGTCGGCGACAAGCGCCAGCTGTATACGCAAATGGCGTCGGTGGCAGGACTAGCTCTCTCCCTTACAGTCCTTTGGGCCATTCTCAGCCGCTTTGACTCAATTCCGCAAGTCAACACTGGCGTGCTCTCGGAAGCGTTCCTCTGTTACCTGGTGTTGGCGACCGCGTTTTCCCAGATTTACTGCATCCTGAGTCGCTTCCTTGACAATCCATTCAATCAGCCAATTCCGGCAGCACAGATGAGCACATTTCTTTATTTCAGCATCATCACGCTCAGTACCGTCGGTTATGGCGGCATTACGCCGGCAAATCCTTATGTGAGGCTAGTCGCAGGCCTTGAGGGCATGATTGGGGTCTTCTACATCGCGGTTGTGGTTGCGCGCCTGGTCGCAGCGTATCGTCCTCAACGCCAAACCCAGGAAGGGCCCACCGTCAATGTCGTACGAGTGGACACCCGCATATCGGTCGGCGATTCGGGTGGCGCTCTTGCGCCAGCCGCACAATTCGCCGGCTCTGCTGAGGATGTAGAAACCGCCCCTGAGTAGTGTCGGCCCGGGCGCCGGCTTTGGTCATTTGATCGATCATGCATTCGCCGAAGACGGAAGCCGATGATTGGTCGCAGGCCGCATGGGCGCCCGTCATGAATTGCGTGGGAATTTGCCAGACGGGACAGCCACAGTTACAGCCATACCCAGAGTCATAAATAAGTAAATAAGGAGCAGCACCTATGCACGCGCTTCGTCGAGATGTTTCAGCGTCGGCAGTCGGTCGATCGACTTTCCCGCCTTCTTCTGAGCGATGCGCAGGTCATATATGCTCTGCAGGTTGAGCCAGAACTCGGCTGTCGTCCCGAAGAAATGCGCGAGTCGAAGCGCTGTGTCACCCGTTATGGCTCGTCTTCCATTCAAAATCTCAGTAACACGGTTGGTGGGGACATCGAGCTGTCGCGCGAGCTCGGCAGCGCTCATGCCCAGTTCCTCCAGCTCCTCTGCCAGATGCTCACCAGGGTGAATTGCATGAATCGCCACAACCTCTCTCCTAATGGTAGTCAACAATCTCAACGTTTGCTGGGCCGGGTGACCCGCTCGGCCACTCAAAACAAATTCTCCATTGGTCATTGATTCGGATACTGTACTGACCCTTTCGGTCGCCCTTCAAAGCTTCGAGTCGGTTGCCAGGCAGCGCACTGAGATCGCTGAGTTCGACCGCGGCTTCCAAACGATCAACCGTGAGCCGTGCCGCGCGCTCAATTCCCGAGAACGCTTTGATTCGCTTACCGGAGGCGAAGTCTCTGGTCCGCTTGTCCCGGTAGCTGAAGATCACGCCTTCAGAAATACCAGATCGTTACGTGTTACGTCAAGCGTAAGGGTAGAACCAGGATGGCTCCATCGCTAACATCGACGCTATACAGCGCGTCGTTCCAGGTCTCAGCCCTCGGTGCATTACTCGCGATCAGCAAAATTCGCCCCGAACTCACCCAGTCGAACTCCTTGATTCGCCACGAACCACTCGTCAGTTGGCGAATCTTCCGCGACCCAAGATCGAGCAGCCAAATACGTCTCAGTTCCTGCTCGCGATCGGCGATCTTAGCGTCTTGGTCCTTCATCTCGGGTTTCGGTTCCCTGGCTAGAAAAGCTATCTGCCCGCCATCAGGTGACCATCGGAAGTCACTGATCTCGTAGCTGCTCGGGATGATCGCGCCAGCCTCGCCGCCTTCCGGATTCATCATGTACAGCTCCGTCGATCCAGCCCGATCCGACAGAAACGCCAGCAGCTTGCCATTGGGCGACCAGCGTGGCAACCACTCGGATTTTTGGGAGAAGGTGAACTGGCGCAGTTCGCCACTCCTCATCTCAAGCACCCATAGATGCCTCACCATTGTGGATTCCTTGAATTCGGACACAACGCAGATCAAACGGGTGCCATCGGGAGAAAAATGGAGATCGGAAGGGCGCCGAAGCTTTACCGCACGTTCCGGGGTAATTGGGACTGGCGTCCCCTTGCTGGTGTCCGCAGGAAAGCAATTCCGAATCGCACGCCGGAAGGCTCAACTCTCTGAGGATCTCGTCTTGTATTGCGCCCGGCACGATTACGGGACCAGAGTCCTCAGCAACACCGGCAATCTCGCGGCGGTGATGAGGACCATGGGGCATAAAGATGTGAGAGCGGCCATGCAGTATCAGCATCCAGACCTCGAGATTGTCCGAGCCGCCCTGAATCGAACCAATGGATCGTCCTTACAGACGGCGGCATAGGTAAGTCAGCGGCACGTTCTAAGACACAGGCGAAAACGATAAGTCGGCAGCTGGTTGAAAACATGATCACAACAAAGGAAATCAGATTGCCGCCGACTAAATTGCCGACCATGTTCCCAAAGTCGTTCCGCGCACAGCGACGTGCTGCGCAGGCTATAATTGCGGGCACCCATGGCTCTGACGGCTGGCACGAAGCTGGGTCCATATGAAATCCTCGGTCCGCTCGGTGCTGGCGGCATGGGAGAAGTATACCGCGCACGGGATACGCGCCTCGGCCGGGAGGTCGCGATCAAAGTGCTGCCAGAAGCGCTGGCTCAGGATACTGATCGGCTACGGCGTTTTGAGCACGAAGCGCGGACGATTGCCGCGTTGAACCATCCGAACATCCTTGGCATCCACGACATTGGCACGCACGACGGTGCGCCGTTCCTGGTCAACGAACTGCTTGAAGGGCAAACTCTGCGGGAAAAGATTGGAGCCGGCCCGCTGGCAATGCGGCGCGTCATCGAGTATGCCCTCGGCATCGCGGAGGGTCTCGCGGCTGCACATGAGAAGGGAGTTGTGCACCGGGACCTGAAACCGGACAACGTGTTTATCGCGAGGGACGGCCGGCTCAAGATATTGGATTTCGGGCTGGCAAAACTGGCAAGCCCGAAAGACGGCAGCACCACCGAGGTCACGCTAACGAGTCCGGCCACGTTACCGGGCATGGTGATGGGAACGGTCGGCTACATGTCACCGGAGCAGGTGCGGGGCGATGCGACCGATGCACGGTCCGACATCTTCAGCTTTGGCGCGGTGCTGTACGAAATGCTCACCGGCAAGCGCGCCTTCAAACGCGACACGTCGGCGGAAACGATGACTGCCATTCTGCGCGAAGAGCCGCCGGAACTAATCGAAAACGGATGGCAGGGCCCGCCGGGACTGGCACGGATTCTGAGCCGTTGCCTGGAGAAGAATGCGGAGCGGAGATTCCAGTCAGCCAGCGATCTGGCGTTTGCCATTGAATCGATGAGCGGGGCGTCATCGGCGACGTTGGCAAGCTCGATGACACGAGCCGGCGAGCCGACGAAGGCTAGGCGAGCTTGGGTGCCGTGGGCCACGGCGGTTCTGGGTGTGCTGGTGTTGGTCGCTGGCGCGTGGACAGTCGGTCGGCGTTCCGCGGCAAAACCACAACCAAAATTCACCCGGCTGACCTACCAGCAAGGCTATCCCTCGAACGCGCGGTTTGCGAAGGATGGGCAAACGGTCGTTTACAGCGCGCAGTGGAACAACGATCCGCTGCAGGTTTACTCGGTCCGGACGGAATTTCCGCAATCCACGAAAGTGGATCTTCCGAGCGCCGCGCTTCTGGCGCTTTCTTCGAGCGGAGACATGGAGGTCGCGGTGGATCGCGTGCAGGAGTCGTGGTTCATGTACGGAACCATGGGGCAGGCGCAGATGACGGGAGGCACGCCTCGAGTCCAGGCAAAGGAGGTCATCGCCGCAGACTATGCGCCAGACGGCAAAACCCTGGCTATAGTGCGTCGAGCGAACCGGAAGGTGCAACTGGAGTATCCCGAGGGGAAGGTTATTTATGCAACCGCAGGGTACCTTGATTATGTAAGGGTGTCTCCATCGGGCAAGGAAGTCGCATTTGCGGAACATCCGGTGTACGGCGACGACCGAGGATGGGTGTCTTTCGTCGATGAGGCTGGAAATCACAAGCAGTTGAGTCAAGAATTCGGGACCATACAAGGATTGGCATGGTCCAGGGCCGGCAAGGAAATCTGGTTTACCGCTGCGGACGTGACCACGGATCGCGAGCTTTATGGGGTGAGCCTCGCTGGAAAACAGCGAACCATCCTGGCAGCACCGCAAAGTACTCGTCTTCTTGATATCGCGGCGGACGGCCGCGTGCTTCTGTCCGTTGAACGGCAAGAGCCAGAAATCATCGGGATCGACCCGGCAAGCGGCAAGGAACGGCGCGGCCTGGAATGGTTTGATGCTTCCCTGATGGGTGATATTTTGCCGGACGGGAAAGCAATTGTGTTCCTGGAGTGGGGAGGACCGGCTGGGCCGCTTTACCTTCAGGTCTATCGCAAGCTGGACGGCTCCGCGCCCGTGGCCTTGGGGCCAGGAGCGCAACCCAGGTTCTCGCCGGATGGAACCTGGGTCGCCGGCCCCCTACTGACGAGACCGCCGCAAGTTGCCCTCAATCCGATTGGAGCAGGAGAGAGCCGCCGCTTAGCAGCGGGAGAGATCACGAGCTTAAAGACCGTGTCGTGGTTCCCTGACGGCAAGCATTTGTTGCTGACCGGCGCGGCCGAGAGGCAGCCCCTGCGCACTTACGAGATGGAGATAGAAGGAGGCAAGCCGCAAGCTTTGGGCCCTGCCGATTTTATCGGGGTCGCCGTCGCCATGGATGGAAAGCGGATCGCAGGGCGAAATGCCGCTGGTGACGCTGTGGTGTTTGACCGGGAGACGCAAAAGACCGACATCATCCCAGGCATTGAGCCACAGGAATCATTGTCCGAATGGACGCAGGACGGACGGGCA
>JASHSL010000450.1 GCA_030040855.1 Terriglobales bacterium | reverse complement strand
GTACAACTGGGAAGAAACCACCATGTCGTGATGGAGGTGAATGCATCCTTTGGGGGACCCGGTGCTGCCGGAAGAATACAGCCAGAAGGCAGCGTCGTCTTTGCTGGTGAGCTCGGCGTCGAGATCGGGCGAAGCCGCCTCCATCAAATCGTGCCAGCGAAGATGGCGGCCGCCCGATGCTCCAACCACCATGATTTCGCGCAGGTATCTCAGCCGCTGCCGCGGAATTTCCTCGAGGAGAGGCAAGGCGGCCTCGCTGGCGATGGCCACGCCGGCGCGGGTGTCGTTGAGGAGAAATTCATACTCGGGCGGCTTCAGCTGCGGGTTTGCCGGCACCGAAACTGCGCCCATTTTCATGGCGCCGAAAAAGCAATACAAGAACTCGGGGCAGTCGGAAAGCAGAAATAGAACGCGCTCTTCGCGCCGTACGCCGAGTTGCCGCAGGACATTGCCCAGACGGTTGGTGCGCTCGAGCAGTTGCTGATAGCTGACTCGCTCCTCACGGCATTCGATCGCCGTCTTGTGTGCCCTTCCTTCAAGCACGTTCCGATCCACAAAATAGGAAGCGGCGTTGAACGTCTCCGGCAGTACGATCTGGGTGGACGGGTTCGGCGACATCGCTTGCTACCCAAGTTTCATCGCGACGGTGCGGGAGTATAGCACGCCAGAGCGCCTTCACAGCCCTCCTCGAAAGCTCGCTCGGTCCACTTGCCGCCTCGTCCTTTCGGCTCCGGTGCTCCTTGCCTATTACCTTGCTCGATGCTTCGAAGCAGTCGCCCATGGCCTCGAGAATTACGCTTCGTAGCTGGAAGAGCCAGCCGTTCGGCCGTTTCGTTAGGTCCAAGGGAACGCAAGTGGCAAGTCATACCCGGCAGGTATGACCACCTAACCCAAGATGTATTTGACAGTTGTCGGGTTTCCAACGATGCTCTCCGCCAAGCGCATCACTGTGGGTCGGAGTTGGGAGCCCCGCAATCCGAACGTGCACTGAAGCAGGTTCCCCCCGGCGAGATTCGATTCATTGGGCCAGGAGTTCACATCAGACAGGGGGTAGTTATGAGACTGCGTGGTACGCAGAATGTGTGGGTCGTTGTGTGCATGGCCTTGTCTCTTGCCCCGCACGCTTTTACCCAGGCTACCATCAGCTTTGCACAGCTCAATGGCACGGTCAAAGACACCAGCGGTCGCATCATTGCCGGCGCCTCGGTCACGGTGCGTGATCTGGCCACCAATCAGACGGTCAGCACCACCTCGAACGCATCTGGATTTTATCTAGCGCCCAATCTGCCTCCCGGCAACTATGAATTGACGGTGCAAGAGGCCGGCTTCGCCAAGTACGTGCACACCGGCATCCCCTTGACGGTCGGGCAGACGGCGACGGTGGATGTCACCATGAAAGTGGCGGCCACCACAGAAGTCGTGAACGTGACCACCCAGGCGCCTCCCATTGAGCCCACCAAAACCGAAATTAGCCAAGTCATCGATACGGTGCAGATCCAGCAGTTGCCAACCGCGACGCGGCAGTTTGTCGACTTTGCCCTGCTCACCCCGGGCGTGGCCACGGGACGAACCAGCCTGCAATCGACCTTTACCGAGCCCGATGTTACCCGCATCACCTTTGGCGGGATGCGCGACTTGAGCAACGGGGTTACCGTCGATGGCGCCGACTACATCAACGAAGGCACGGGTTCGCAGCGTGCCACCCCATCGCAGGAAGCGGTCAGCGAATTCCGCGTGGTCAATAACAGCTTCGGCACCGAGTACGGACGCGCGCTGGGCGGAATCGTGAATGTGGTGACCAAGTCGGGAACCAATGACCTTCACGGCAACATCTACGGGTACATCAATAACCAAGCCGCCGACTCGAAGGGACTGCTCACCCGCGCGCCTTATGACCAGTACCGCCGCAACCAGTTTGGCGCCACCTTGGGTGGTCCCGTCATCAAGGACAAGACGTTTTTCTTTGCCAACTATGAAGGCCAACGGCTCGGGGAATCGCCGACCTACCCGGCAACGCTGATTGACAACTTAAGCACGATCAACGCAGCCAAGGCCATTCTCGGCCTGCCGGCAGAAAATCTAAATACCCTGAAAACGCTCGATAATGACAACGGCTTTGTGCGTTTGGACCAACAACTCAACACCAACAACCGCCTGCAGATTCACTATGGAGTGGTGGATGCGCGCGATCTGAATGTCCTGGTCGGGGACACGCTGGACGGGGGCGGAATCGGAGCCCCGAGCGACGGACACAACACCTTCCTGCGCGATCAGTCCCTGGTCGGCTCGGTCAACACCGTGCTGAAACCAAATGTGGTCAACACCTTTCTGGTGCAGTATGCACGGCGGCACTACAACTTCCCGGCGGTGACCGGACAACCCAACCTCGACGTTCCGAACACACTGTCTTTCGGTCACAACTTCGGCACCTTCGATGCACTCAATGAGAGCCGGCAGCAGCTTTCCGACAGTTTGGCGTACATCCAAGGCAACCATTACTGGAAGGTGGGTACGGACGTAAACTCCATCCAGAATTTCGTAATTTGGCCGGGGTTCACCCCCATGCGGATCGTCCTGCCGAGCATCAATTGCTTGGTGGATTTTGCCAACTATGTAAACCCCAACCCCACCCTTGCCAATCAGATTCCTTCGGTGCTGACCGCCGGACCGTGTCCGCTGGCTGCGCCGCCCTTCTTCCCGCCGCCCAACACTGTCGGACCCAACCCGTTTGATCCCCTGAACGGGGTCCCGATTGTCTTTTGGGGCGCGCCCGTGGGCTCGGGCCCGATCATTCCGGGCAGCCTGCCGCCGGTAATCCCCACCACCTGGCAGCACGCCTACGTAGACCCCAGGACTACTACGTTCACCTGAACCACCAGTACTTCGGCCTTTTCTTCCAGGATCAGTGGCGCATCACCCCCAAGTTCACCTTCAACTACGGACTACGCTGGGATGTGGAAACCGGTTTGTCGCAGATCATCAACCCGGATTACCGCGGCTTTCAACCCCGAATTGGCTTTGCCTATTCGCCCACCAAGCGCACGGTCATTCGCTCCGGATTCGGCATTTTTGACGACCACTACAATTTGACCTTCCTGTTCGTTACCTACCCGCAACGCGAGGTCGTGATTCCCAACGCGGTGGATCCCGGCGTAAGGCAGGGAAATGCGACCGCCACCTGGGTGCTGAACCAGCTCTATCTGACCGGCGCCCTCGAGGGCCTGAAGTATCCCAACGGGGAACCAGCATCCTTCCCGGCGGCCGCGGCCAAACAGCTGGTCCTCACCGGCCAGACTCCGCCTAACTTCAATACCGGACCTCCCGGCTCGTTTGTCACCAACAGTGGCGGTGGAATTGATCCCAACAGTCGCATTGCCTATTCCGAGCAAGCCAGTCTGCAAGTAGACCAGGAACTTTCGAAAGGGCTGGTGCTGAGCGTCGGCTACCTTTTCCTCCGGGCGCGTAAGCAGTTTCGGCCTTTGGACCTGAATGTTTGTCCACCGGGGGGGCTGGTGAACGCGGCTACCGATTGTCCGGCCGCTTCTGTGGTGAATCCCGCTTTTGTGGGCAATAAGCTTCCCGACGGCAGGGATGCCTTCAGCGGACCGCTCTATAGCAATGCCGGATTGATGTATTACGTGGATGCGACCGGCAACGCTGCCTACAACGGTGGCACGATCAGTATCACCGACAGGCTCGGCCAATACTTCCGCTTCAATGCGAATTACACCTTGTCGCACACCACCGACGATGGCACGTTCCTCACCTTCGTCAGCACTCCCGAGGATCTCTACGAGCGAAAACTGGAACGCGCCGATTCGGTGCAGGATGTTCGCCACCGCTTTGTAGGCAACTTTACCGCCGACGCTCCCAGCCATGGCCCCCTGCGCAACTTTGAGTTCAGCAGTATCGTTACGCTGCAGTCCCCGCGGCCGTTTACCATGTTTGTCGGCAACGATGTGAACGGTGATACCAACCCAGTCACGGATCGGGTAGGATGGTCGCCGCGCAATGCCTACCGAGGCGACGATTTTTACACCTTCGATCTTCGCCTCGCCCGCCTGATCCACCTTAGCGAGCGTATGGGTCTCAATCTAGCCTTCGATGCGTTTAATGTCTTCAACCGGCAAAACATCAACGAAGTGACCTCCGTCTATGGCGGGGGCACACCGGATTTCTGCGGCGGCACCAATCCCTTCAATGGACCCGTGCCTAAGCACTATAACGACGCCACCTCGCTCGCGATTCAGTCGGGAACGATCAGTTGTTTGCCGGTGCCCGGAATCGCCACGGCTCCGGCTCCCGATCGACTCTTCGGGACACCGAGAACGATGTTCAACCCGCGGCAGTTGCAGGCTTCGGCGAAGTTCACGTTTTAGCGGATTGCGCGCCAGCAACGGCAGAACCTCCAGAGCGGCCGGCCAACGAGCTGGCCGCCATACGGAGGTTGTCGCATCGACCTTGCTGGGAGCGGTGGGTTTGCCGCCAACTACGCCACCCGATCATTTTCGCTTCCGTGACTCGGAAAGTCCGTTATCATCGGGTTTCCCAGGGCACGATCCTCCTCGATCGAGAGCGTGCCCGGGGAGGAGCCACTGCATGGATCGAGCGTGGGCGATGAAATGACAGCGGATTCTCTCGCACCCCGGCAGGCCGGAGTCGGCCAAGTCCGCTATCGGCGGCCAGAACCGGACAGCCAACCCAGTTATTTGTATCCGGCCTATCGAGCCACGGTGCGCCGTCCGCCTTCGCAACCTTTGATCTTGCTCCCCCACACGCTGTCCGAGATCACGGGCCTCTTTGGGGGGATGGTCCGATCT
>JASHSL010000449.1 GCA_030040855.1 Terriglobales bacterium | reverse complement strand
GTCCCGATTCCGATACGGGCGGGACTGCGAAGGGGCGGGAAGTAATACTCGGTGCCGCCATTTGTACCTGCGCCCACGACAACTTTCGGATTGTTGGGCGGGGGCACGTCTTCTGAATCGCGCTGGAAGCCGGCTGACGCTGTTGCAGGACCCGGATCACCGAAGCTGCCGGCTGTCTGCGTCTGCGGGGTCAGGCGAAAGACGGGAACTTCGAAGTCGTCGGAAAAGCTGACGCCGGACGTGTCCGCTTCGGCGTGCAAGATCCAAAGCAGTTGGTCTCTGGGCTGGTCGTGGTTGGTCTCGTAGGCGTCGCTGCGGATGGTGAAGTCCATGGGGATGGCGGCATCGCCCATCGGACCAGGCGTGGTCGACTGCTCAGAGGTATTCTTGTCGCTTTGCCACAGGACGACTTTGTTGGTGGAGCGATTGTTTTGCCCGCCCGTTACGATCTGCCGTACGCAAGACAGCCGCAGATTGATGCCGTGTCGGGTGGTGGTATTAAAGCGCAGGTGGATCGTGCCGCGCAGCGGTTTTCCCGGGGAGAAGGGAAGTGAGGCAAACTGAAAATAGGTTTGCCCGAAACGTTCGCGACGAACGGCGGCGCGTACCGCTAGGAAAGCTGGGACCACACCCACGGCAACGAACAAAAGAGGTCCCAGATACTTGGGATCGAAAGTGTGCAGGAATTGCGGAATCGCCGCTGCCGCTACGGTAATTGCGATTAGGTTCCATAAGCCGGCGAACAGGGCGAGGCCAATCGCTTTCTTGGTGTTATTGCCGTACGCGCGGCCGGCGGCCCAATCCTCGCGCCACAGCCATGGTGAGTCGGGAATGGCCGCTCGAGGGCGGCCTGCTCTCCGAGCCTGCGTGTGCCGTAAATAGCGCTGGCAGCCAGACCCCCGCCGACGGCCACGAAAATTACGCAAGTTACGACTCCTACTGCCCGGTTGCCGTGGACGGATCCCGGAGGGGCAAACAGAAGCGCCCATCCGATGAATCGACCGACAGCAAGAAACACCATTCCGAAGAGGACAAGAAATACGGCCGCGGCTTTGGACGGCTTGGTCACAGCCGAATTATAGGGTCGGCTTCGGCGCCATCTGAGCACGGAACTGAGGGGGCGGTTACGCTGGTAAGTGCTACCCTGAACCGGCACCAGAAGCAACGTAATCTCCGGAATCAGGCAGGACTTGGAGAGACGCTGGAGTTAGAGAGTCCGCTGTTTTCCGGATTTGGGATGGCCTAGGTTCTGCTTTATCTTCCAGGTTCGTTCCTCCCGCGCGATGGCTCTAGAGGCCCAAGGCACTCAGTGCCGGGTGGTCGTCGGGACGACGCCCAAGGGGCCAGTGATATTTCCGATCGGATTCGGCAATGGGAAGATCGTTGATGGATGCAAAGCGTGAGGCCATGAGCCCGTCCTCATTGAATTCCCAATTCTCATTGCCATAGGAGCGATACCAGTAACCCGAGTCGTCGTGCCACTCATAAGCGAAGCGTACCGCAACGCGGTTCCCGTTGAATGTCCACAATTCTTTGATGAGCCTGTAATCCAACTCCTTGGCCCACTTGCGAGAGAGGAAAGCAATGATTTGGTTTCGTCCGTTGATGAACTCCGAGCGGTTCCTCCATTGTGAATCGATCGTGTATGCCAGAGCTACTTTCCCCGGGTCACGACTGTTCCATGCATCTTCGGCGAGGCGTACCTTTTGACTTGCACTCTCGCGGGTAAACGGAGGCAAAGGGGGTCGGGTTGTCACCGTTGCAGCTGCCATGGTTTCCGCTCCTTCGATCCGGCCTCTATTTTATAGTCAAACGAGACACTTCCATCGTTCTTAGGCGATCACATTCGGACCGCCGACAGTGATCCGAGCACGCGAGTAAAAGCGGATTTCTTGAACGATGGTCGGTCGATACCTCGGTATCAGATAGGTGAGATAGCCGCCGTGCGAGTGGGTCGAGGAGGAGACGACAAAACCCACGTTCGATAACCCCGTCCGTAAGCCGTCGTTGGCCGGAACCAGTCCGCAACCCTACGCCGGATTCTCCGACCACGGATTGAGCAAGATCTGCAGAGGCATAACCCCCTTCTTTTCATAGGATCAGCCGCATTCGAGCAGGCCGCTTCACGCCTCTACAATATTTGCGACCGCCATTCGTCTACACAAATGGATGGATGAGCCGTGAGCGTGGCTGCGATGGCCGAGCAAGATCACCAGATTTCAGACATCGTTGTGCGGGAACGGTCGCGGCTGCGCAATTTCATTCGCAGACGGGTGCGGGACGAAGCCGACGTGGAAGATCTGTTGCAAGAAGTCTTCTACGAACTGGTTGAGGCCAACCGCCTGCTGATGCCGATCGAGCACGTGACCGGCTGGCTGTTTCGCGTAGCCCGCAATCGCGTCACAGACTGGTTTCGCAAGAAGAAGCCAGAATTGTTTAGCGACGCGGCCGTCGAGGATGAATATGGTGAACTGCTACGGATGGAAGATCTGTTCCCTTCGCCTGATCTAGGGCCGGAAGCGGGGTATGTCCGCAACCTGCTGCTGGACGAGCTCGAAGAGGCGCTCGACGAACTGCCGGAAGCGCAGCGCGATGTCTTCATTGCCCACGAACTGGAAGGGCGCAGTTTCAAGGAGTTATCGCTTGCGAGCCGCGTGAGCGTGAATACCCTGCTCGCGCGCAAGCGCTATGCCGTGTTGTTTCTGCGTGAGCGGTTGCAGAGGGCTTACGACGAGTTCAGCGAGTTGATCAAGAGGAAATGAGGCACGCTATGCGAAAGAGAATGTTTTGGGTCGCTCCGCTGGCCATCTTGGGGATGGTACTTTTTGCCGCTCTGGGAGGGTACGTTGTCATGTGGCTGTGGAACTGGCTGCTGCCGGGTTTGTTCGGATGGCGGCTTATCACGTTCTGGCAGGCTCTCGCACTTCTGGCCCTGTGCCGGATTCTGTTCGGAAGAATTGGCGGGCGCGGGTTTGGCCGCTCTAAGGTTCGCGAGCGCATGCGAGAGCGCATGCGCGAGCGCTGGGAGCGGATGACGCCCGAAGAGCGCGAGAAAGTCCGTGGGCGCTGGGGGCGGTGTGGCGGGTTCGAGCCGCCGGAGGCGAAGGGGACAGTGTGATCCAGAAACATCGCTGCCTATGGTTAGGTCGAAGAAGAAGGAGGGGTCAACCACGATGTGGTTTGGCAGAACAGCGGCCTACTCAGCCTGGGCTGCATTGAAAAAGGCTTACTCTCAACAGCTTCGATTGAACGATAGGGCCAAAGGGGGACAAGAACAGTTCCGGCTTCCGCCCACAGGCCGCGCTTGAACTCGAACCAGCGCCTGTCATTTGCATTGACCTGATTGCAGGAATCGTCCCGAGACTTCCTAAGTCGCGAATGGAAATGCCACCTGCATGCCAGCGATGGCAAACCGTCACTGCCGCGCCCTCGCCCACGATGTCTAATAAGAAGCAGTGCTCTTTATCGCGCGGCGGAGCCGGTTGCGGAGCGGGCCGTGAAGAAATGCCTCTTGCTTGCGATTCTTGCAGTTGCTGCCCAATTGTTGGCGGCGGACGAAATAGGCGTAACGGTCGGCAGCTATACCTTGGATTCAGATATGTTTGTGATCCACGCTAGGGCAGCAGGAAGGCCAATTGTTCTGCTGTGCCATGAGGCCAGTCCGTTCTGTACCGTGCCTAAGCCAGGGGAGTACTGGATGGTCGACTGGACCGTCCCGGTGATCGAATATCGGGGGGACTACGTTTGCAGAGAAGTGAACCTGTATCCGAAAGCAGCGAACCCACATAGGGATCGGAAGCTCGGCGAGTACTGTTTAGTGGAACTCTGACCGCGGTCGGGAAGCTCGGCCAACCGCGGTAGCTGGCTACCTTGCGTGCCTCCGTAAGTCCCTGAATTCAATGCTTGTTTTCTTTTCGCTGCGGCAGACGTAGGGGCCAATCACCTGCGCGAGTGCGCTGGATCACTGCACGCCGTTCGGACCTTAGTCTATAAGCGAGGCAGAACCAGGCCTGAGCCTGTGAAGCCGTTGGAGGGCAGGTATGCGCGGACACAATCTCCACGCACTCCAAACTCTACGGTCCGAAGCCAGACTTCTCGAGCGAGGAGTGCAGAGTGCCTGTCACCCTGCTCTTGAAGCCTTCCTAGCTTGGCCCATCGATAAGGCCGAACTGTGTTTGAGATCTGCATGCATGCAGTTCGCGCTTTATGAGTGGCGCTCCGAACTCGTTCCATGCCTCCGGCAAACTGAGACCAACCAGACCATCGACAGCTTCTATCAAACAGGCGGCAAAGAGAAATGGGAGGTGGTTCTGCGCGGATTGGCAAAGTGCAACCCAGGAGACGTTGGAGGCGGAGCAAATCCCGACAAGAGATGGAATGTGCGGCGCGTCTTTTCGAAAAAGCACCGCATAGCATTACGGGAAGGAGGCCAGTATGACAACCCCGGCTCTAGCGCCTGAAGCGAAAGGGATTTCCTTTAACAACATCCTGTTTGCCACGGACTTTTCTGACGCTTCGCTGAAGGCGTTCAATTACGCCGTTGCCATCGCTCGCCGACACGGCTCAAAAATCTCCCTCGTGCATGTGATGCCTCCAGCGTCGGTCTCTTTCATTTCCGAGTTCTCCAGAGAACGACTGCGGCGTGAGGCGGAACAACGGCTGGAAAGCCTGGCCGGTCGCAGTGAGTTCAACCAGATTCCGCATGAGACCCTGCTGCGATCCGGCCCGGTGTGGAGTGTGCTCAGGGGTGTGATCCAGCAGTTGAACATAGACCTGGTGGTGCTTGGAACGCACGGGCGTTCAGGACTCAAGAAGGTTGTAATTGGATCGGCAGCGGAGGAGGTCCTGCGAAGCGCTGGTTGTCCCGTGCTCACTGTGGGACCCAACATCGACACGAGCTTGAACTCGGCGGGAGAATTCCGCAGAATTCTGTTGGCGACCGATTTTCATTCGGCCTCTGCCAAAGCTTTGGAGTACGCTCTATTTCTCGCGAACGATCCGGCGGCAAAACTGATCCTTCTGCATGTGATGCCGCCGGAAGCTTTCCCCGGTCCTGGGCAAAGCTTCTACGACGAACAGGCAATTAAGGAATGGCAAGCGAACGTGACGGCAACCCTCAAGGAGAAACTCCGCACCCTGTTGCCGCAGGGTATTAGGCCGTGGCCCGAACTCGAATATGTCGTGGTTTTTGATTTCATCGCGGACGGTATTGTGAAGGTAGCTGCGGCGCAAGAGGCCGGCCTGGTCGTCATGGGAGCAAAGCGGTCTTCCTTCGTGAGAGTCTCTGCCCATTCTCTCGGGGCATTGTCATATGAGGTCATCCGCCGTGCGAACTGTCCAGTGCTGACCGCTGCTGCCTGAAGGCGACATTCATGGTCGAACTAGGTTCGCAGGCCGGGGCCGGAAGAGAGGGACACGATGAGGATGCTTAAGATTCTTGCGGTGGTCGCACTGCTACTAATCACAATTCTGGTTTTCCACAATGGTCCAAAGCAGCGAGCACCCGGATACAATCCGGCCACCGAGGTGAAGGTCGAGGGCGTGGTCCAGGAAGTGCAACAGTACTGGTGCCCCATCAGTGGTGATGAGGGAACGCATCTGGTGCTGAAGACTGACGTCGGCGTTCTGGAGGTGCACGTGGCCCCGGTTCGTTTCCTTCTGGGTAATGGCGTGAACCTCAACAAGGGAGATCAAGTTGCGGTGGTCGGATCGATGGTGATCTACGGCGATCACGATGCGATGATCGCGCGCAAGATTAGCCGCGGAGATCAAACCTTCGCTTTTCGGCAACCGGATGGAAGGCCCCTATGGGTGGAGCGCTGGCCCACGTATGCGCGGTAGAGTCCCTCGGCAATCCACGCTTTGTGGCCGGTTTAACCGGAGGCTCGGCACAACGGCGCGGGGCGCAAGGAGAAGAGGTGTGAATCTGCCCTGCGCTCCTGCTTGCGCCCGCTCCGCTTCTGGGCAATGGATTTCGGCGGACGGAGACATTCCAGCAGCAGGTCGCATCGATGTCTTGGACGATGCTCCCGGCACGCGCATGGCCGCGCCGTGATGATGGAAGGTGCCCAGCAGGCGGCTCCACGACGGGCTGAAGAGTTGCATTCCGCCGGCAATAGTGGAGGTGGGGAATGTTATTTCGTGATGAAGATGAGGACGATGACGGGCTACCCTTCGCGGATCGAGCAGAAGCAGGACGCGCGCTGGGGGCTAAGCTCGTGGCATATTCCGGACGAAGGGATGTTATCGTGCTGGGGCTCCCGCGAGGCGGTGTCCCGGTAGCTTACGAAATGGCACGGATGCTCAACGTCCCGTTGGATGTCCTGGTGGTGCGAAAGCTGGGTACTCCGTGGCAAAGGGAATTAGCCATGGGCGCGATCGCTTCGGGCGGCGTGCGGGTACTCGATACTTCCCTGGTTGAGCAGTTGGGCGTGTCGAGCAAGGCTATTGAGGAGGTAACCGCCGTCGAGCGCGAGGAACTGGAACGTCAAGAACGGCTGTATCACAGTAATTTCCAACCGGTCCCATTGGTCGGGAAGACGGTCATTCTGGTGGACGACGGCATTGCAACTGGGTCATGCATCCTGGCGGCCATCGCTGCCGTTCGCAAGCAAGGGGCGGCACGAGTTGTCGTGGCCGTGCCAGTTGCTCCAGCCAACGCCTGCAGCGCCATCCGCATGGAGTCGGACGAAGTCATCACCTTGGCGCAGCCGGAGACGTTTTTCGCGGTTTCCCAGTGGTATGAGGACTTCCGACAGGTTTCCGACGATGAGGTCCGCGGGTTGCTCGAAAGATCAATGGTTTTTATGCCTCACGCGGCTTAAGGGGAAGGAGGGGACCCGGGACGAAGGCTCGGCTGCGGATCCGAAATGCGATCAATGCGATGCGAAGAGATGGGCTGTGAGCGCCATAGGCAAAAGAGCGAGGGTCGAGAGATATCCGCAGTTTTTGCAATATGTGGTGATCTGCATCACGGCATGTGCAAGGTAGTCGGTATCGCGTGTAAAACTGTCGAGGGCTGAAAGGTTTTGGTCCCGGGATCAGTGACCAGCCCGGAGTAGGCTGTGTGATTCGTTCAGCGAGCGACTCGCTGACCACCAAACCCGAAAAAACCGAGTGCGTGCAAGGCAGCCGGGATTTGGAGCCTGTGTTGGCTGCGAATCGTCTAACTTTGGGTATGCTCTCCAGCTTTCGAGCCAAGCCCGCACCCTCGTTCGACCACCCGTCGTTCCTTTACGAGAAATGGTAACCGTACCGAGGTGGTGGCCACAGAGTCTAACCTCGCAAGTTTGCTGCTGATTTACTCTAACAATTCAATGTTTTTCTTCGCACACATCTCTTTCAGGATTTTCGGCCACACCGTTACACTAACTTCGCCCAGATGCGCCTTTCTCAAAAGCAACATCAGTGTCCGTGACTGTCCGATTCCGCCACCGATCGAAAGTGGAAGCTTATCGCTCAGGATCGCCTGGTGATAAGGCAGCTGCAACAGGTCAAGTTGACCAGCCATCTTCAGCTGCTTCTTGAGAGTTTCCGCGGTGACGCGAATTCCCATCGATGTCAGTTCATGGCGCCTCTGCGTTACATGGTTCCAAACCAGGATGTCGCCGTTGAGTCCGTGCGTGTCTTGACCCGTCTGGTCGTGGGTGTCCGTAATCCAGTCGTCATAGTCTGCAGCGCGCATCTCGTGCGGGTAGCCGTCTTTCAACGGCCATCCAATTCCAATGATAAAGATCGCTGGATGTTCCTGCAGGACCGCAGTTTCGCGCTGCTTCCGCGGCAGGTCGGGATACATTTCAAGAATGTTCTCGGCGTGGAAAAACTCCAACTCTGGGGGGAGATTGGGATAGCGGTAGTCATTCAGTTGCGGAAACAAGGACTGCACAAACTTCTCCGCTCCCACCAAGACCTTCCAGATGCTGTTCACGATCGCCTTCAGAAATTCCAGATTGCGCTGTTCTGCCGTCATCACGCGCTCCCAATCCCATTGGTCGACATAAGCGGAATGGTCGTGATCGAGGAAGTAGTCCTTGCGCACGGCACGCATGTCGGTACAGATACCCTCGCCCACTTTGCACTCGAACTGCTTTAGGGCAATTCGCTTCCATTTGGTGGCCGCCTGCACGACTTGAGCATCGATCGGATGAAGGTCGTGGTCGTTGGAAATGTGGAACTGGATCGGTGTGCGGGAACCGTCGCGATCCAGCATGTCGTTGAGGCCGCTGTCCACATCCACGATCAGTGGCACCTCGACCATTATCAGGTTCAGTTCCTTGCAGAGGTTGTCTTCGATGTAACGCTTTACATGGAAGATGGCCTGTTCCGTCTCTCTTACGGTAAGCAGGGAGCGGTAATTCTTGGGGAGAATGTTCGCTAATTCCTTGTAATCGCCGATACCGGGCCCAGCCAGATCGGCCTTCTTGTCCAATTTCGCATCCAGCACCAGAGCACTCATAAACCATCTCCTTGGCAGCCGTACGACTGCGCTGACAGCCCTCATCCAACGTTCTATTCGAGTACGGGGATTGTCGGGGGTCTGTGCCGAGCATCACAAGCAAGGGTGAGCCAAGGGATCGTGCCGAGACTTCGGACTCGCAAGTGTCTGCGCAACTGCCTGGGGAAGTCAGCTGCCCAATCCCAATGCCCTCGCCGACTCGGTGGCGGAGAGCTATAAAGCAAGCCTTTCCTCCGGCCTCCGCCAAAAGCGGTGACAACGGAACGGAGGTGGCGTCTCCAAGAAAAAGCTAGGATGCTGAAGTGGAAGCAAGGATAGCGGAGAGCAGGTGGCAGTCATGCACTGGATCGATACTGGACTTTGCAAGTCAACCTTAGAGCAAGGCGCTATCCCGCAGGACGCGGGCTAGCTCACTCGTGCCCGATAAGCGAGTACTCTTGTTTCTCCGCTCTCGCGGCCTGTTTTACTTCCATCAGCTCGACTGCCTTCTTCGCGATGTGCTCGGCGCTGACCGCGAATTCCTTGATCAGTTCCCAGGGCGCACCCGACTCGCCAAAGCGGTCGGGTACTCCGATCGCTCCGGTGATAACAGGAACTCCGTAGAGCAAAGGAGTCTCTGTGATCACACCGCTGACTCGCCACGCGAGCGCTCCGATTTGATGCTCTTCCGCGGTCACAATCACGCCGGTTTCTCGGGCCGCACGCAGAATGGCGGCGGCATCAATCGGTTTCAGCGTGTGGAGATTGATGACGCGACTTTCATAACCGAAGTCATTCTTCAGAATCCACGCCGCGCGCATGGCTTCCGGGACCATGGGACCACAGGCCATGATGGACAAGTCTTCGTTTTCGTTTGGGTAATCTGACGCCAGCACGGTTTCGAAGGCTTCCAAAAAATTGGCTTTTTCCGCTCGCAGACGGATCACATTGGCGTGACCAAACACGAACGGCGTGCGTTCATCGCTGATCACCGGTGTAGCCTCCCGCGCGAAGCGGATGTATTTAGGTCCTTGATGCTCGAGCAGGAGGTAATCGGTGGCCTTACGAGTCTCGACAACATCCGAAGGCACAACCACGGACATATTCGGCAAGCTACACATGGCGAATAGATCTTCTAGCGCCTGGTGGGTGGCGCCATCCGGTCCGACCGAGACGCCGCCGTGCGCGCCCGCAATCAGCACGTTGAAGTTCCCGTAACACACCGAAATGCGGATCTGATCAAGATTCCTGGCCGCAGCAAATGTTCCGTACGTGCCCAGGACGGGCAGCTTCCCCTCCTTGGCCAGGCCGGCAGCCACGGAGGTCGCCGATTGCTCGGCGATCCCAATGCTAATCCAGCGCCGCTTCCTCTCGGGCTTCGAGGTATAAAAGTCGCTGATGGCGATGGAGCCGGAAATATCCAGCCCAAGGCAGACCACACGCTCATCCTCTCCGGTTTGTGCGAGCGACTGCCCAAAGCCCTTGCGCGTCGGTTCCATCTTGACCTTCATGGTCTCCGCCGCATTCCACCAGTAGTTGCGGCTGAATTTTGGCATTTTGGCGTCAAGGCGGCGATTGACTGCAGCTTGATAGGTCTGCGCTTTTCCCAGCAGCTGCCGATAGGGAATTCGCGCCGTCAACCCCAGTTCTGCCAAGCCGCGCATCAACTCGTCCTCATTGGGTGCCTTTCCATGCCAGGCGGCCTTGTTTTCCATGAAGCTGACACCCTTGCCCTTGACCGTATCTGCCAGGATCATCATGGGCTTACCACATCCCGCCTTGGCTTGTTCCAACGCCTTCACGACTTGCCTCATGTCATGGCCGTTGATGCGTAGCACCTCCCAACCGAAGCTGCGGTATTTCGCGCCCAGCGGATCGATCTTCATCACCTCAGAGACCAAACCATCGATTTGCAACCGGTTGCAATCTACGATTCCAATCAGGTTGTCGAGCTTGTGATGGGCGGCTTCCATAGCGGCTTCCCAGATCTGGCCTTCCTGCTGTTCGCCATCGCCCATGATGCAAAACGTTTTGTGCGGCTTTCCATCCAGCTTGGCGGCTAGGGCGATGCCCACCGCGATGCTCAGGCCTTGTCCGAGCGATCCTGTAGAAACCTCTACGCCCGGCAGCTTGAGCCAATGCGGATGGCCTTGAAACGCCGACCACAGCTTGCGCAGAAGCACGACGTCCTCTAGCGGGCAGAAGCCGGCAAAAGCCAAGCCGAGATATAGGCTGGGGGCTTTATGCCCTGCGGACCAAACAATTCGGTCGCGGTCCGGCCACGAGGGATCCAAGGGATCATGGTCGGCGATTCTCAGGTAGAGCGCAGCAGTGATGTCCATAATGGAAAGGGTTCCGCCGGCGTGCCCCGACCCGGCGGCGCACAGCGCCACTAAGTCGTATCCGCGCATCAGTTGGGCAGCGTCTTTGAGATCGTCAATCGAATATTCGCGGGTGGTCTTGCCGGTCCTGGAATCCTTCATGGCCATCGCTTCGCCCCTGCGTGCTACCGGAATTGCGCCATGCTTGCGCTGAGGTTTGCCCCTGTTCGTGCGAAAAGGAGTCTAGGCCGGAATCTGCCTGCGCTCAGTGTGGCAGGTCACCTAGAGTTGTGACGGAACGCACGGAGTAAGACTCAACCTTAAGTAAGACAGACTCAACCTTGGGAGTTGGGGTATCGAACCGGTACTGGGTTCCGCCGTAGAAGGCCATTCTGGGTGGGGCTTGGCCAAAGAAGAAACAGGCCACGGCTGGGACATTTCCCCATCTCCCGAGCATCCTACGCAGGTCACGTAGGGTAGTGATAAGCCGCACAGCCATCTCCCAACCCCGCTGGAGAGAATGGTCGCATCGGTAGGGTGTACCGAAAGGGGAGGCAAGTCCATGAGGCGAATCCTCGTTCTAGGGGCGGCGGGCCGCGACTTTCATAACTTCAACGTTGTTTTTCGCAACCGTCCGGAATATCACGTGGTCGGCTTCACGGCCACGCAAATACCTGAGATTGCGAATCGCACCTATCCGGCAGTCCTGGCTGGAGCTGGCCTGTATCCCGACGGTATTCCCATCTTTGAAGAGAAGAACTTGGAAAGCTTGATTGCCGCCGAAAGAGTCGACACGGCAGTATTTTCCTACAGCGACATCTCCTACCAGAACCTGATGCACCTGGCATCGCGCGCGGTGGCTGCGGGTGCCGATTTCTGGCTTCTGGGAACGGAGCATACGCAGCTCAAATCCTCGGTCCCAGTCGTGTCCGTGTGCGCGGTGCGCACCGGCTGCGGCAAGAGTCCGGTTTCGAGGCTGGTGGCAACAGCATTGCGGCAGCTGGGCGCAAGACCCGTGGTCATTCGCCACCCCATGCCCTACGGCAATCTTGCCGCGCAAGCGGTGCAGCGCTTTGCAACGATGGAAGACCTGGACCTGCAGCAGTGCACTCTCGAAGAGCGCGAGGAGTACGAGCCGCACCTTCGCCAGAAAACCGTGGTGTATTCCGGTGTGGATTATGAGCGCATCCTTTGCCAGGCAGAACAGGAGGCGGACGTCATTTTGTGGGACGGAGGGAATAATGACACCCCCTTTCTCGCTTCCGATCTGGAGATTGTGGTCGCCGACCCCCATCGTCCCGGCCACGAGTTGTCGTACTTTCCAGGGGAAGTCAATTTGCGGCGCGCTGACGTGGTAGTGATCAACAAAGTGGACACAGCGGCACGGCAGGACATTGAAATCGTCAGGCATAACATTCGCGAAAGCAATCCCAAGGCAACCATCGTGGAAACCGCCAGCCGCGTCTCTGTCGACCGCCCCGAACTTGTGAAAGGACGCCGCGTGTTGGTGGTGGAAGACGGCCCGACCCTGACTCACGGCGAAATGCCATACGGCGCCGGAGTGATCGCAGCGCAGCATTTCGGGGCCGCCGAGCTGGTGTATCCGAAGCCGTTCGCTATCGGTTCGATTCGCAGAACGTACGACAGCTATCCGCATCTTACGAACCTCCTCCCGGCAATGGGTTACAGCACGAGGCAGCGGCATGAGCTGGAAGAGACGATCAACCGAGTGCCTTGTGACCTGGTCTTAATTGCCACGCCCATTGACTTGGCTCGAGTTATCAAAATCGAGAAGCCGAGCCTGCGTGTCACCTATGAAGTCGAGGAGCTCTCCCATCCAGGTCTGGCGGACATCCTCTCGAAATTTGAAGTGCTGATGAGGGTGTGACGATGAACGTCAAAAGCTTTGTCTCAATCAGAGATTTTGTACCCTCCGAACTTGAGTCTTTGCTCACCTTGGGACGGCAAATCAAAGCCCGTCCCGACCTGTATGCCCGGGCGCTCCAAGGCAAGACGCTGGCCATGATCTTTGAGAAGCCCTCCTTGCGCACGAGGGTGACCTTCGATGTCGGTGTGCAGCAGCTGGGTGGTTTTTCCCTGTATCTCTCTCCTGCCGAGATCAACCTGGGCAAGCGCGAATCGGTCTATGACGTCGCTAAAAACTTGGAACGAATGGTGCAGGGCATTATGATCCGCACCTTCGCTCACGAAATCGTGGAGGAAATGGCACAGTACGCTTCGATTCCGGTGATTAACGGGTTGACGGACTTCAGCCATCCCTGCCAGGCCATGGCCGATTACATGACGATGTGGGAGATCAAGGGCGGGCTGGAAGGGCTGAAAATCGCGTTTGTCGGTGATGGCAACAATGTGGCGCATTCGCTCATGTTTGCCGGTGCCCTGCTCGGTGCAGAGGTTCGGGTAGCGACACCCCGGAACTATGAGCCCAGAGCGGATGCGATCAGGTGGGCCCAGCAGCGAGCCAGCGAGACGGGAGGAAGTTGCTGGGTCACGAATGACGTGAAAGCAGCGGTCTGTGGCGTCGATGTGGTTTACACAGACGTGTGGGCGAGTATGGGCCAGGAAGACCAGGCAGCGGAGCGACGGGAAGTGTTCCGCGGCTGGCAAGTAAATTTCGAACTCTTTCGGCGTGCCAAGCGGGACGCGATTTTCATGCATTGCCTCCCGGCGCATCGTGGTGAGGAAGTGACAAACGATGTCATGGATTCACCGCGGTCTGTGGTCTTCCAGCAGGCTGAGAACCGCTTGCACGTGCAGAAAGCGATCATGCTGGAGTTGATGAAGGACGTGCCCGTGGGACGAATGCATCCGGTAACCATGCCGGAACTGGTACACGCGTAGGCAGGAGCAGTCATGACAACCATGCTGCTGGCGGTGGGCGGCAATGCCCTGATCCGCGCCGGCGAAACAGGGACGATCGCCGAGGAGCGAGCCAATGTCCAGCGCACGGCGACAGAAATCGTCAAGCTGGTGCGCGATGGCTATCGCATTGTTCTTACGCATGGCAACGGGCCTCAAGTGGGGGCAGCACTGCTTCGCTCCGAACGCGGTGCCAGCCAAGTTCCCGGACAGCCGCTCGATGTCTGTGACGCATGTACACAGGGTGAAATTGGATATCTGTTGCAGCAGTCGCTCGACACGGAACTTCATCTCGCCGGACTGCCTGTTCCGGTCGTCACCGTGCTCACCCAGGTGGTTGTGTCGCTCGATGATCCCGCAATGCGGTGCCCGACGAAGCCGATCGGGCCTTTTCATTCGCGGGCCGACGCCGAGCAGCGGCACGCCTTGCTCGATTGGCAAATTGTCGAGGATGCCGCTCGCGGTTATCGCCGCCTAGTACCCTCGCCTGAGCCCGTGGAGATCGTGGAACTGGAGATCATCCGGAAACTCGTCGGCGATGGCACTCTGGTCATCGCGTGCGGGGGCGGCGGCATTCCAGTGGCCTGGCGAAACGGGTATCTTCAAGGGGTAGAAGCAGTTATCGACAAAGACCGTGCCTCGGCGCTCTTGGCCTCACGTCTGGGCGTGGATTTGTTTGTCATCTCAACCGACACGGACTATGTCTACCTCAACTACAAGAGGCCGGGGCAACGGCCACTCTATCGCGTCGGTGCTCGCGAGCTGCAAGAATACGCAGAGGCCGGGCATTTTCCGCCCGGCAACATGGGGCCCAAGATCGAGTCAGTCCTGCGGTTCCTGAACCAAGGCGGACGCGAGGCCATCATTACTTCGGATGTAAACCTGAGCCGGGCCGTCGCTGGATCGGCGGGCACACACGTGGTCTTGGACAGCGGCCTGGTTGCAGTCGGCGGCCATGAGAGGTTCGAGCTCTCCGTAGGGGGGAGGTGATTGCAGGGAGCGCCGACTGGCTCCGGGCATTCCGTTCAAGAATGGAGGAATTATGTATAGGGAACTCACAAGCGAGCGTCTGCGGACGCGCGAGTTCATCGAACTGGAAAACGAATTCGGCGCTCACAATTATCAACCTCTCGACGTTGTCATCGAACGGGCCGCCGGCGTCTGGGTGTATGACGTCGAAGGCCAACGTTATCTGGATTGCCTGGCGGCTTATTCCGCAGTGAATCAAGGCCACCTCCACCCAAAAATTCTGCACGCTCTGATGGAACAGGCCCAAAAACTTACGCTCACCTCGCGTGCGTTTCGCAACGACCAGCTGCCCATGTTCTACAAAGAACTGCACGAACTGACCGGCTATGACATGGTCTTGCCCATGAACACGGGAGCCGAAGCCGTGGAAACCGCCATCAAGACTGCGCGCAAGTGGGGATATAAGGTCAAAGGCATTCCTCAAGAGAAAGCGGAAATTATCGTCTGCGCCAACAACTTTCATGGGCGAACCGTCACGCTAGTGGGTCTTTCCACGGAGTCCCAATATAGGGAGGGTTTTGGGCCATTTACCCCGGGCTTCCGAATCGTTCCCTTCGGTGATGTGCAGGCACTAGAGGATGCCATTACCCCTAACACCTGTGCCTTTTTGGTCGAGCCGATTCAAGGAGAAGCGGGCATCATCATCCCACCGCAAGGATTTCTCAAGCAGGCCGAAGAAATATGTCATCGCCACCGCGTCCTTCTGATGGTCGATGAGATTCAGTCGGGCCTTGGTCGCACCGGGAAGCTCTTTGCCTACATGCACGACGGGGCTAAACCCGATGTCGTGATCCTCGGTAAAGCGCTCGCCGGCGGCTTCTATCCTGTCTCCGCGGTTCTGGCGTCCTGGGAGGTTCTCCGCGTTTACAGGCCGGGGGACCATGGTAGTACGTTCGGTGGTAATCCGCTCGCATGCGCTGTGGCGCGCGCAGCACTTAGAGTGCTGCGGGAAGAGAAGTTGGTGGAGCGATCCGCGGCGCTGGGAGCGTACTTTCTCGGCTTGCTGCAAACCCTCCGCAGTCCAGATCTGAAAGAGGTTCGCGGCAAGGGTTTGTGGATCGGAATCGAAATGCAAGGCGCCGCGCGACCATACTGCGAGGCCCTAAAAGAAGAAGGCATCCTGTGCAAGGAAACGCACGACCACGTGATCCGAATCGCCCCGCCCCTGGTGATCGAACGCCACGAGATCGATTGGGCTTTCGAGCGCATTCAAGAGGTGTTGAGGAGAGGCGCGATACGCCCGCCGTGCTAGCCGCATTGGACCTAGGTTCTCGTCCAAGCGACGCGAGCTCGAGTGTGACCGCCCAAGGGGCACGGTTGCTCTCTTTGTGGGACAGGCGTGG
>JASHSL010000041.1 GCA_030040855.1 Terriglobales bacterium | reverse complement strand
CGACTTCCCTGCACGAACCTGCGGACCAACCCTGGGGTGACCGCTTGGCCACGGTGAAAGATGCCTTCGGCAATATCTGGAACATCGCCACCCACACGGGCACGAAACCTGTCCAGGCTTCGACCTAAGCAGCTTTCGGTTTTTCCCGCGCGCGAGCCTCTCCATAGCCCGATTCGGCATCCAAGCCTCAGGTTCGTTTGTGGTGAACGCCCCCGAGGCCTCCGGCATGGAGCCAAGTTTGTGACTGGGGAGGGCCAGGATCACTCGGACGAAGGACGGCTGCGAGCTCGAGATCAAGGCTCACCGGAACTCGAAGGACCGAAATTGGAGACCCGCATCCTCATCGTCGATGACAGCTCTCTGGTTCGAACCAGGCTCCGCCAGATGCTGCAACAGCACCCCCATTGGAGAGTCTGCGGAGAAGCCTCGGACGGACGAGACGCTTTGGATAAGGTCAAGGCGTCGGCCCCTGACCTGATCGTGCTCGATTTTCGCATGCCCGGCATGGACGGCCTCGAAACCGCGCGGCGGCTTGGCCAGCTCGTTCCCCGAGTCCCGATCTTGCTGTTCAGCATGCACATATCGCCGCAGCTGATCGATGAGGCCCGACACGCGGGCATCCGCGGCATGGTGTCCAAATCCGATCCCCGTCGCCTAGTCGAAGGAGTCGAGGCGGTGCTGCGCAATGAACCGTACTTTGCCTTTGCCAACCCGGCCGAACTTGCCGGTTGGAGCGACCACCATTGAGAACGGTTGCAGGCTGTCGCCTCATTCCCCGGCTGCGGATTACTCCAGCTTCTCGACAAGCAACTCGTTGACCAGCGCCGGATTCGCCTGGCCTTTCGAGGCTTTCATGACTTGGCCGACAAAAAAGCCCACGATGGTTTTCTTCCCCGCGCGATATTGCTCGACCTGTTTGGGATTGGCCGCAATCACTTCCGCAACGATCTTTTCGAGCCGAGAGCGATCACTGATCTGCTCAGGCTTTTCCTTGCGGTAGGTTTCCGCGAAGTCCTCCTGGCGTTCGAAGCAAAGATCGTAAAGGTCCTTGAGCATCTTGCCGGAGATCGCGCCGCTTTCAACCAGGTCGGCGGAATTCGCCACCCCCGCCATGGAAATGGGGGACTGGGTGATTTCCAGACCGCGGGCCTTGAGCCTACCCATCAGCTCCGCTTGCACCAGATTGGCCACCCGCTTCGGGTTCTTCGCCGCCCTGGCCGCCCGTTCGAACTGTTCGGCCAGGTTCCGAGTGCTGGTGAGAACCTGCGCGTCATATTCGGTGACCCCATATTCCTCTACCAGGCGCTTGCGGCGGGCTTGCGGCAGTTCAGGGAGCTTAGCGCGGATTTCCCGCTCCCAGGTTTCCGCGATGGTCAGCGGCAGCAGATCCGGTTCGGGAAAATAGCGATAGTCATGCGCCTCCTCCTTCGAGCGCATGGCGTAGGTTTTGCCCTGATTGGCTTCATACAGGCGTGTCTCCTGCGTGATTTGGCCCCCGGCTTGGAGGATGCCGATCTGACGATCGACCTCATATTCGAGGGCCTGACGGATGAAGCGGAAGGAGTTCACATTCTTGATTTCGGTCTTCGTCCCCAACTGCTTTTCGCCGCGTGGCCGCACGCTGACGTTGGCATCGCAACGCAGCGAGCCCTCCTCCATATTGCAGTCGCTCACTCCGGTGTACAGGATGATTTCTTTCAAACGGGTGAGATATTCGTAGGCTTCGTGGGGGGAGGAGAGCTCGGGCTCGCTCACAATTTCGATGAGCGGGACTCCGCTGCGGTTCAGGTCGATGGCGGTGGTGTGGCTGGAATCAGCAAAACCTTCGTGCAGACTCTTGCCCGCGTCCTCTTCCAAGTGCAAGCGAGTAATCCCAATCTTCTTCTCCCCGCCGTCACTCCCTACCAGGATCCAGCCGAACTCAGCCAGGGGTTGGTCGTACTGCGAGATCTGGTATCCCTTGGGCAGATCGGGATAGAAGTAGTTCTTGCGGGCGAAGATCGAAGTGCGATTGATGCGGCAGTTGAGCGCCATTGCCGCCAGTACCGCAAACTCGACAGCGGTCCGGTTCAACACCGGCAAGGCCCCGGGTAGACCCAAACACACCGGGCAAACCTGCGCATTCGGGGGAGCGCCGAAGCGGGTGGAGCAGGAGCAGAAAATCTTGCTGGCCGTCAGCAGCTGAACGTGCACTTCCAAACCGATGACCGGCTCGTAATTGCTGCGGGTGCGAGGGGAGATCTCGGGCAGCGTCGCCATAGAATGCGATTATATAGGGCAGTCCCGGCGCCTGGTCGCTCTCAGCGAGGCGAGCTCAGATAGTTTTCGAGGGGCACATCAAAATACATGAGCTCGCCTCCCTTGGCGTCGCGCACCCCGGTGAGATAGAAGTGAGCTCCGGCGAGCGGGGCGTCGATGCCCGCCACATCGAAGAACATGAACCCCGCCTGCGTGCTGTGCGGCTCGACGGCGCGAGCCGAGAATTGCGAGTTCTCCACCTCTTCTTGTGCCTCCTTGCTCACCGAGCCCTTGGGCTTCCTCGGCCAAGGCAGCGGATTCGGAGAGACACCGCTGATGGGCCGCGAGATGCGCCGATAGATGTCATCGGTGGTGGCGGGAGCAATCTTGCTGCGATCGTGGGTCACCAGTTCGGCCTTGCTCGCGTTCAGCAAGATGGGCTGGTCGCCGTCGTTGGTGACGATGACAAAAATAGGCAGAAACCCGACCTCGTTGTAATGGACCGAAAAGATGCTGGCCTTGTCCCCGGTATCGTAAGGGTCGAGAGCAAGCGTCACCCTTTCGTTCGAATGCTCGTCGTGGGCGGGGTAGCCCCGGGCCGGATGCGCCGCCGGCATCACAAAATGCTTGGCGGCGAAACACACCAAGGCCGACAAGCCGAGTACGGCGAAAGAGGCGAAAAACCGGCGCCAAGAGCTAAAGCCTATGCTTGCCATGATCTCCGATTATAGAGTTTTCTTCCCGGGAACGGGCTCCCGTTGTGCCCATCGGGAGCCGAACCGCGCGCGGCGCACCTTCCCCCTCACGGGGAGGGAGGGCGAATCCCCGGGGTGGGTTTCTGGCCCGGGGCGGTCGATCGGTCGCTGGCCGACTTCGGCCCCGGTCGAGGTGGTCCGAGGCGGTTCCAGTAACCCTGGTACCATCCGCATGGTGTCCGATAGAAACCTCGCCAGAAGGTCCCATGGCCCCTAAACTAAAGTCTGGGGAATGGTCGCGTGACAGTTGACGAAGAATTGAACATACTCGAATCGCAACTGCGCCGGCTCAAGATCGAGTATGAGACGTACTTCAGCAATCCTACGAAGAAGCCTCCAACCGACGTCGAGTGGAAAGTGCTCAGCCTTTTGCGCAAGTTCAGCGACGGCGCCCGCCTGAACTTCTCGCAGCGTTTTCGCTACAACGAAATGGCCCAGCGCTACGCCATCTACTCCGATCTATGGCGCAAGAAAGGGCGCATCCGGGAAGAGGGATATCGCCGTCCGCAAGATGCGTTGCTCGCCGTGCAAGGGGTGCGTTCCGCGGAGGTGAAGACGGAACACCGTCGGGTCTATGGGCTCGCCCATGGTAGTGCCGCATCCGCAGCCGTGGCCGAACCGGACCGACTCACGATTCAGTGCTCGGATCCTGAACTCGAGCGTCCGGTAGTCGAGAAACTGTATCACGCTCTGATCGAGGCCAAGCAGAAGGCCGGCGAGGCCAGTAGCGGGAATTTTGATAGCTTTCACGCCTTCGTCCGCAAGAAAACCGAACAGATCCGCAAGCAATACGGTTGCCCCACGGTGGAATACACGGTCGAAACTCAAAATGGCCAAGTCCGCCTCAAGGCCAAAGCCAAGGTCTGACCGACGACCCTCCTTCGCTCAGCGATTCCTGAACCGCGGGCAAACCCGGGGTGAGGTTGAACCATCGAAATCATGGCGCCGTTCTTCCTCGCGGTCGGGAAGTCAACGGCTCACCGGCCGGAAGCCCCGAAGGCCTTCAAAGCCTGCGCGCCGCTTCGTCGCCAAGCCCGATTCAGCGCTTCTGGCCTGCGAGCTCGGGGAGTGGGATTCAGGTTCTCTCCTGACCCCGGCCCCGGGGCTCGAGTTTCCTCGATCGGGCGGTTGAGACGGAGAGCGTCATTTCCAGCCTAGGGCCTAGGGTGCCTGGGCTGATAGAGGCCAACCCTGCCACCACTAGGAAGCCGCATCTTCGTGATGGAACCCCATCGTGCCTCCTCAACTTGAGAGCACGTAACACCCTTTTTCGCCAGCGAAGCCATCTCGGCTTTCAGGTCATCGCACATGAAATAGAGTTCGTGGACGCCGTCCTCGGAAGGGTGGAATGCAGCTTCTGTGGGTGGTAAGGCGAAGATCAGCCAG